>CAYSJV010000007.1:0-3245 GCA_964431435.1 uncultured Candidatus Poseidoniales archaeon | reverse complement strand
ATACTCTCTACTGTTGTTCCATTGTTGCTAACATCATGAGGTGAATCCGGATGAAATTCTACATAGGAGGAGTCTCCAATAGATATTACTGGTCCTCCTGCAACTGGAAATTCAAAAGTTGCAACGTGTTCTCTCCCTGATAAATCCAATTGTATTTTATCGATTACACCCGATGTTGCCTGATGGTGGCTTTCTACCTCCAACCACTGCCATGATGAAACTAATGTTGCAGTTTCATTGTTTATTTGTTGATAGAATGTTGATATTTCAGATGTGCTTTGTAAATCCGTCAATTCAACAACTACTGAACCTGGAAGATCGGTGAATATTGTCAATGGAACCTTGTGTACTCCATTAGTTGCAGGGTATGAGGGCACCAAATCATTGATACCCTGTACCATATCATCCCATGCACCAAATGTCATGGATATTGATGGATTATAGGTGGCAACAAGCCCTCTCAATTGTAGTGAACCTGATGTGGCGCTTACTTTGATATCGATTGAACCAAATGATAATCCTCTTTCATTCCAAACAGCATTTGCCAAACTAAGATTCTCCGTCAAAGAAATTAATTCCAAATCTCCAAGTTTAACAGTATGTGAATCGTCTAAATTGTTTATATTCGAGGTATAAATTGTACTTGCTCCAGAAAGAACCTCTACCTCAACTCCAGACACAGTTCCAGAGGTAGGTGTTATGTCAAACATAAGTGATGAAATTACATCTTTAGGTAGTAATACACCTACACTATATGTGCTTGCTGTTGAATATGTTAAATCCGCAGAGGGAATTCCATTTGAAAATCTGTTCTGCCAACCCCATGGCCCAATAGTTGAGTCATCAAGACTCCATTGAGGATTTTGATCTCTTGATAAATCAAACCTTAGTCCATCAGGAAGGCCTCCTCCTGTCAAATCAATTTCAAAATCAGTAAGCGTCCAAGAACCACCATCAGAAACCCATCTGAATTTAGCACTATGTGCGTGCTTGTCTAAAGTTGTAATTCCATTACTAACTATTGTTTGCCATGCTCCACCATCAATAGAGGCTTCGAGATGTCCTGAACCCGAATATTGCATTGCTGATTTTATCCTACTTATTGGTCTTCGGACATCCCATTCAGGAGATTCTAGTATCCCAGAACCACTCATTTGTCCACTTGACCAACTTGACCCTGTTGTAGTCCAACCCTCATTTAAAGGATTAGAATTGAAACTATGATGTACTCTACCTTGCAAATGTATTCCATGAATAATGGGTGTTTCTGATATTCCACTTGCCAAGTGTACTTTGAGCCTCAAACTTTTGTGAGTTTCCCAATCAACTGTCCCTAAATCATAAACCAATTCTGACCTATCAATAAATCCACTTATTGGCGCCCCAGTTAATCCATCTAATAAGGACCAACTTACTAGAGATCCTGTCGGTATTTCAGCATCGATACTAAGCATCCCATATGGACCTGGAACACTTGTATGAGCACCTTGAGCTGCTGTCCCAAAAGTTGGTGATGTCCAATTAGCATATCCTCCACTTATACCGCCTGCAGGCACTATACTGACATCGTCCACATTCCACCCTGTATATGTCACGGAACCATCAGTAGTGCCTAAACCAAAACGAACCCTCAAATCCGGATTATTTGTGGCATATGAACCAATGCTGTGAGTCTGGAGACTATATGAGCCATCATTTACAGTACCTGAATTTGCGTATACTTGTACCCAATTTCCCTGGCTATTTTTTACCTGAACATATGCGTGATCCCAAGTACTGCTTTCAACACCAAGCCGCTTCCAATACTGCAAATCCCAATTACCTGAACATCCTTGGCAATTCACAGATGGGCTCGTTGCCCAATAAGTACTACTCATGTAATTAGGGTAATTGCCATTATAATTGTAAATTGCTTTAGTCCCGCCGTGAACACCATTATTGGAGCCCAAAGTAGTATCATAGCCCCACATCCAGCCTCCACCCGTTTGTAATGTCCAACCATGATTACTACTTTCAAAATCCCATTCTTGACCTTGAGGTAGTATGCTCAAACCAGTTAAATTATAATCTACAGCATCAGATATTGTTTCGGCATTATTCCAATCGGATTGAGTTTTCCAAGTTATCTCTTCGGTGCGTGGAAGAATATTAGGTTCTAAATTAAGTGAAAGTTCGGTTAAAGATTCACCAGATGGAATTTCTACTTTGATCACTTCTGAACTACCATCTGGCCATGAGGCAATATTTACGGTCTGGGGGCTATTAAGTTGAGTGTCATATATTTGTCGAATGTCTTCATCTAGTTGCTTTAAATCGGGATTCTGCTGGAATAGTGGTGACAAAGAAGATACAGAAAACAGTATGACCAACAACAAAGGAATCATTCGATTGCCATTACCTGCCATGAACTGCGACATGACTCAAGGTTTGTGAATGCATCGATTAAGGGGGACATGACCTACGGTCATGGTTTATAGTGCCCTCAGGAATCGCTATGGGCTAGTTACACATGGGGTAGATTATGCCTGATTCAATTGAAGATTTGAAAGTCAAAGCTGGGATTCGTGCTTGTGAATACATTAGATCTGGAATGAAAATTGGATTAGGCACTGGTTCTACTGTTCGTCATTCCATAATTGAAATAGGAAGGATGGTTGCAGAAGAAAATTTAGAAATAATCGGTGTTCCTACAAGTATAGAGACTGAAATTTTAGCAAAAGAATGTGGTATAAATTTGGCAGAGTTAGGGGATTTGGATGGATTGGATCTTGTTATAGATGGTGCAGATGAATTTGATTCAAATCTCGATTTAATCAAAGGTGGCGGAGGTGCACTTTTACGAGAAAAAATTGTTGCTCAATCATCTATAGAAATGGTAGTTGTTGCCGATCAAAGAAAAGAAGTCGCAGTTTTAGGTGAGTTCCCCCTACCCGTTGAAGTCACACCCTTTGCATGGGATGAAACTAGAAGGAAATTAGGAAAAATTTGTTCCGGTAAAATTGTAAGAAGAGAAAATCAAGAGGGGGGCTTTATCACTGACAATGGAAATTATATCCTAGATTGTTATTTTGGTCCAAAAATAAATTCACCATCTGAACTTGAAACACAAATTCAATCTCTAGCGGGTGTTGCTGAGTGTGGTTTATTCTGTGGAATCTGCGATCATGTTGTTCTTGCCACAGATTCGGGAATTAAAGTAATCAGCAAATAAATTAGTCCTCAATTCTAAATATGTCTTGCTACAG
>CAYSJV010000006.1:37089-37444 GCA_964431435.1 uncultured Candidatus Poseidoniales archaeon | reverse complement strand
GAACGAACACTCAGAGAAAGTGGGAAGTTATACCAATCGATAATAAAAAAATCTTGATTATGTTCCCCAATATGCTTCTCTAATATCTTGATTTGCGTCCATACAAGCAACAACATCTGCAGGCCTATCTGGCATTTGAGCTATTCCTGCAAGATGTTCATAGATAGGATCTACATTTGACATATTGACAACTCCCCAACCAACTTGAGTGCATGGTGCAACTGGAGAAATTGGCATTGTACCCGAGGAAGGATCCCATGTTGAGAATCCTGGATACCAACCTGAGAGATTTAGAGCATCTCTCAAATCAGAGTTAGATACTGAAATGTTTGTTCCATTAACAAGTAATCCACTG
>CAYSJV010000006.1:19294-37079 GCA_964431435.1 uncultured Candidatus Poseidoniales archaeon | reverse complement strand
ATCACCAGCATCGTCTCTAAGCATAGTTAGAACCAAACTTAGAATTCCTGCAGTACGTGGAGTAGCAAAAGATGTGCCTGACGTTTCATGATATCCAGTTGTATCATCATGATTTGGCAATACTTGTGTCCAATCAGCAGCCATATCTGGGTATGAACCACTCATTGTTTCTTTTTGGTCATCTCCTTCTTCAGCATAACCAGAAACACCGATTGACCAAGGTGGTCCTGCTGTAGAATCTTGAACTGCTGGAGATGGAGTATTATCAGAAGCACCTGTGTGAACTTTGTGATTCTCCACAACTGCAATTCTTGTTGCGTCCTCAATACCAGGAACTGGAACACTACCGATTGGTCCAAATGAAGTTGTAATAATATCAACTAGCGGTTGGTTTGCTGCAGCGAGAACTGCAGCATCACTAAATCCTTCTACGAAGAATATCACTGCATCAGGGTTAGCGTCTAGTACTGCACCAGTTACAGCAGTTCCATGTCCATCTGCGGGATCATCTAGGATTGGAATCTCTGTCTCATCGTCAGGTGTTGTCCCAATAATACGTGTGCCTGGGAAATACACTATGTCAGTGGAAGTAATAACTTCCCAGCAGGTAGATGTATCAGCTTCATATCTTTCCTGCCATGTTCCTTCTTGTGTTAAGTTACACCACATTGTCACTCCAAGACCTTCTAGTAACCAGTCTGGATATGTCTCATTGAGTTGAAACCTATCATGATAGACATTGATTCCAGTATCTATTGGTGCAACTACACTATACGCACCAAATGAGATTTCTTCTATTGGATCTTCTATTACTACTTCCTCTTCGCTAAAGCATCCAGCAAGGGAGATACTGAGCATCATCCCAGCCAATAGAATATGAGACCAACACCCTCGCATAGTATCCTCCAACTTCGCATAGTGTTTGAGGTTGACGAATTCCTGTAGTCAATATATCATTCTACTAAGGTATGATATATCCCGGTTCATTGGAGGTACTAATGAAGAGTGGCAGATGTCCAAAATGTGAGAGCAAAAACTTGGCAGACCCAAGGCACTTTCGAGCCCAAGGAATTGGTACCAAAGCTGACATGAATATCATTTCTTGCAATGATTGTAGATATTCTGAATTATACGAAATGACTGCTGCAGAAAGAGAACCTGTCAAGGAAAAGGTTGGCTTGATGTTGTTGCTTATAATTATACCAACTCTTCTATCAATTGGCATAACACTCTATTTTTTGATATAATTCTAGATTATGGAACTAATATCTCACCACATTCTGGACATTCTATTCCTGGCAAAAATGCACCAAGCATGTAACCACATTTTGGACACATTGAAACGATTCCAAATTCATCCATTAAGTGCAACTTCCATTTATGTTAACATTCGATCTAGAGCGGTTGAGATTGTATCATCTTCGATTCCATTTTGCTCATAACTGTTCCAAGCAACTATTCCATTTGGCTGAATAACGAAATATGCTGGCGTTCCAGTCACGCCCCAAGCGTTCATGACACTTTGATTTCTATCATCAACGTACGGAAACAAATGAGGGTCCCCCGGCCTTTCATTACAATTTTTCTCAGCTCTATAACAACCTACATAATCTCCTTTTTCTTGAAAAGCTACCACTTCTTCAGGTGTTGCTTGGAAGTTGGGATTTCCAGAGAAATTTACCGCCAGAACTAGAAATTCAGAATTGTTACTATGTGTATTGTAAAGTTCAGTCAATTCAGTGCCTTTATTCCAGCAATGTGGACAATCAGTTGATACAAACACAATAGTTATCCATTTTGATAAACTATCATTACTCGAACTATTCCAAGTACTATCTAGTAGAGAATATAATTCAAATTCCGTCCAATTAGCATCATTATAATAGTGTATCAATGCTCCAAAATTTTGGATATGCATACCTTCTTGTGGGCCATATGTAATTGTAGTAGTTTCATTTCCTTGTTCAGTAGTTTCATTTTCTTGAGTTACTTGCTCTTCTGTAATATTGGATGTATTATTTTCAAGAACAGTATCTATAGTACATTGATCTGTTTCATCCGCAGTCTCTTGACCAGGTACACAACCTTCGAAAGGAGTTTTGTTAGAATCATCTTGGAATGGAGACGTACAACCAGAAAGCATTAGCAAAGATGAAATCAAAATAACAAATAATATTTTTTTCATAAAATAACCCGTAAGATGTGTTTTCGAATATGCCGTATTATTTCAATTTGTCACAATAATGTATCATCATATTAATGTTATTTTTATGCTACATTATCCGTCAGTGCTATGTTCTTTAACTAAGTGGAGGATTTAATGGCCACTTCAGTTTCAGGGCATCCCTCTTTAGATCAAGAACTACTATCAAGGCATAAAAAGTTGGAACTTTTATCTTCAATATCTGCATTAATTCTGTTGGCATCAGCGTTATGGTGTGTCTGGCCTGCAGTTGCAGGAACAACCTCTTTGATGGATGTAATTGGTCCTGCAATTGTTGTTATGCTTTGGTCATTATTTATTCAGGACTTAACTAAATTAGATTCAAAATCAAGGTCTAGATTGGGTGCAGCAACCTCAATCGCTTGGCTACCTATGGCAATAATTGGTGTATCTACAATTGAATCGAGTAGTTATGAATTATTTGGAGGAATACTGGTTTTATGCGTATCATTAGCACTTTATATGCAATCTAGAAAGTTTTTATTCGGTACTTTTGAGATATTGCGTTACCGTTCACTAATGGGATTTGTTGGTTGCGTAACTGCAATCTCTATTTTCGCTGCAATGGAATCAGACGGAGTTGTAATTTGGATTAATTTATTGATGATTGGACTTGGGGCTGGACTTAGTATACAAGATTGGTTTGGTAGTGATAATCAAAGACATTCTAGAAAACAATTTTCAAAACTTCTAGATAGATTGGAAAGGCGTATATTAGAATTAAAATCTGAAGGAATTAATGTAGATCAGGCAGCATCATTAGTTATTACAGCAAAAGAACAAGGACATAGAAAACCAAAGATTGGATTAGATTTATTGAATCGAGCAGAAGATGATATTGAAAGAAGCATAGTCTTAACTCGAGATATTGAAGATATTAGAAAAGATACACTTGAAGCAATCGAGATGGCAGAAGAAATTGCTCCTCTTGTTAGAAGACCCAGAAGTGCACTTTCTCAAGGAGATAGAGAAGTTGAATTGGGTAGTTTAAGAGATGGCGAGTCTCTTTTCCGTCAAGCTAAGAAAAGAGCAAATACAATAATTAAATGGTGGCCAAAGGCAGAAGAGGCAATAGTTACAGCAGAGAAAACACTAGAATCAATAGATGGTGATGAGGTCGAACAACTTCGCAAACTTCTTTCTGAAGCCAAGAAACGATTAGATGCTGAAGACCCTAAAACTTGCTTTGAATATGCAGAATCAATACCTAACCAAATATCATCTATTGGCGAGGCAATGCAAAGAGCAGAAGAATCCTATGATGAAGCAAAAAAGCAATTGGATGGTACAGATGGACTTGACATAAAACTGTGGAAAAAGAATCTTTCCAAAGCAAAGTCAGCATTAGATATTGGTAATCATGCTTTGTCTCGAGGTCTTACAGACAGTATAGTTAGAGATATCAATAGAGAAAGAGAGGCAATGGATGAAGTTCGTCGTGCTCTAAGACAAAAAAGTAAACTTAAGAAAAGATATGAGGGAACAGCTCAAAGTGATGTATGGGATAAACGTCTTGCTGAAATTGAAAGTTCTGCTAAAGAAAAACAATGGAGTCATGCAGCCACACTACTTGAGAGGTTTACAAATTCATTAGATTCACAATCAGCAGCAGTCGAAGAATCAGGAGAATTGTTGGCGTTTGTAGAAGGTGAGTGGAAAACTTTACGCAAAAAATTAGAGGATATAGGTGTAGATTTACTTGATGAAAATAGACGTGAGGCAGAACAAGTAATTTCAGAAGCAGCACTTGCCCATAGAGAAGGTTCTGTTGAAACTTGTTTAGAACTACTTGGTCAGGCTGACAAATTAATGGAAAAATTAAGACGTAGGGTCTGATTATTCATCTAATAATGCTTGTACATCTTCTACTACAAGTTCAGGAATCCAATCATAATCTCCCCACATTACTCTTTGCTTCATTGATTTATCCACAATAATTGTTGCAGTTTCGTGATCTACTGTATAATCGAGTGAATGGTGTCTACCCGAAGTATTATCTTCATTATTTGTTGAGTTATCTACAATTTGTAACCCCACTTCAAAATTTTCCCACACAGCCTCAATTTCATTAAGATCTGCATTTATATCACTTATTGAAAGATGTGGCCAAGTTGCATTTTTTAGATTAACATAATCTGACATTTTGTTTGGAGTATCTGTCCAAGGATCAACGGTGATAGAAATAATCGAAACGTTCTCTGGATAATCATCTCCAAGTTTTTCAGATACCCATTTCAGATAAGATGTTATTATTGGACAAATATCTTCACACTCTGTAAAAATGAAAGATACAATGATGACTTTTCCTTCATGATCAGACATGTTGAATTGTGTGTAGTCATAATTTGTAAGGGTAAATGGCACGACATCTTTTGGTACCAAATCTCCTCCATTAAATGTAGCAACATCTTCTACAGGTGAGGTGCAACCAGGTATGAATAATACTAATACAACAAGTGTTGAAAATATTTTTCTTAGCATATAACTCAACTCTCACCTATTACATATGGTTTGTCAATATCAAGTTGTAGCACATATAATCCTGAGGTAATACAGGATACATATGTGTATCCATTATGGTATTCTGCTGCCCAAAGAAATGGAATCCACCCAAAGTCATAGTATGCTGAATCAAGTGGAACTCCCATTTCTCCACCATGTGGTAAATAATAGCCAATAGTTGAAGCCATATGAGTCTCGGTTTGGTTCAGGTTTTCTGGAGGATTAATCATAGTTTCAACATCAATTATCCACAAACCCGCATGATAATGACTCAAGTAGATTCTACCATCCCAGTTCCCACCATTAGATTGATCTGTGGACTCATCAGTTTCAAAATGTGCAGTATCTAAATTATGAGGAGAAAATAGTAGCCACTCATCACTATTGGGTGCACCTTCACAAGGACCACCATAACAATGGTCTGCTGCGTATGGGTTTTCCCAATCCCCTAACAGTTTTGGCTTGAAAATGTTAAGATTTTCATCATAATCTGTAGTGTCTATGAGATATAACATACCAGTACCTACATTTGTGGTAATCGTTTCTACTGCAAGCGCTGTTAAATGCCTAGGTTCATCACCAAGTCCTAAATGACTAACATCTACCATCTCAGGATATGGCTCAGAATAATGGATATAACTTGACCTACCTCCATTTTCGTTACCTGTTGTACCTGAATCAGGATTTCCATCATTATCGTGGTCACTAAAATCCATCCATTGTCCAACTTCAGGTGCACGATATGTGCAAGATGCAGAAGTCCCCCCTCCTCCTCTACATGCAGCTACTGCTATCACGTAACTTTCAGGAGAGTTTACTGGATGAGGTACATCTGACACATCTGCAATTCTTAGCCCCGCTTCCCAATATGCCCCATAGATGTATGTCCGTCCGTATCTCGGGTCATTTTGGTCGTCGCTTGGCCATTTTTGCACAGTCATATCATGGATGTATATCCATCCACCTCTAGTGGTTTCCCAAGACACCTCGTATTCTCCAACTTTCTCAATAGTGCCTATTGTTAATCCAGGAGGCCTTGGAACTACTTGTCCCGCAGAACCAGGGAGGTTTAGATGTGCTATTGTTACTCCTCCACATGCGTCTCCAGTATACTCATAACATTGGTCATAGTCTGGGTTAGCCACAAAAATATACCATTCATTATCTATCATGTATGTATAGAGATTATGTGGGCCAGTAGGATGATCATAATCAAACCAATTATCTACAAATGTGGGGTTTGATTTATCAGTTACATCAATCAAAACAACAGAAACTTGAGTGGGGTCACCCCATTCTCCTACATTTGGATCAGAATATCCTGAGTCAACTAATTGATTTTGGAGAATAAGATATTCCTTCCCTTGATATTGGAGATATTTGACATCCAACACTTGTGTATTTGGATCCTCATATATTCCCATGACAGTTGTGTTAGTTGGATCTGTGACATCAGTGATGTGTACTTCAGACCATCCCGCTTGGTATGCATATGTACGTCCATCGGGAGAATCAGCAACTTGAACTTCAGCATTGCCAGGATTGGATAAGGGATTGAAATCTAGTAGTTCTATATTGTCAGTAGAAAAGTTGTGTTGCGCAGGATCCATGTGATCATGCTCCTCTGCTTGTATCAGTGGGTCCTCTATTTCTCCAGAATTCCATTTATTCACATCACTAGTGTCATCACCTTGCAGAATTACAAGTCCTAATGCAGCAGTAATTGAGGTTGCAACAAGCACGGCCAACAGCACAACTCTTGCTTCCATGTATTTTCGAGTACGAATCCAAGTATAGTATTTATTGAAAGTAGTTCTCCCCTTGATTATGGGAAGAATAGTTCATTTCTCAGTTTTTATGACATTAGTTGTTGTATTAATGTCTCCGATGGCTTCAGCACATAACCCCAACATTTGGCATACATTGTTAAGTGAAAATGGTATTACTAGTGGCTCAAATACTGATTCTGAAATTACAATTGTTCAAAATGATAGTGTGGTTTGGCACAATATTGAAAATGAAAGTTCGAACATAACACATCGTATTGTTTATGATGCAGATGGCGATGGCAATTATAATTCATCTAATGATTGGGATTCTGGGTTAATCAATGCTAGTTGTGAAGATTCTGAAGGAAATGTATCTTACGAAAATTGCAGATTAACATTTATCATTAAATTTAACACTACAGATAGTATTGGAGTTTATCATTATCAAGACATACGTTCAGATGGTCAAATTTTCAATGGCACCATTATTGTGGAACAAGATTTTCATGGACAATTGGATTTAGACTATTGTTTCGGTGATGATTGTGATCCAGTTGTTGCTGAACCTGAAGGGGAGTCAGTACTTTCGAAGTTGATTGGATCTAATTCTACACTAGATGCAATGCTTCTCGTGATGTCAGTAATTACAGGTTTACTAGCAATTTTACTAGCAATTGATATTTACAGAAAGAGAGACTCTCATTCATAGTTTAGCCAGTCTATATCGGGGGCTCTCCATTTCTGATCTGCTTTAGATTCAGTTACTCTTAACCCAACCTTGAACACTAAAGCAATACAAATTACACCAAGTGAAGAAAAAATCTCTTTATTATTCATTACAAAATCTAAAAGTGTAAAATCTCCTACTTCAGAAACGGGCTCTTCAGTCATTGATGCATCTTTACCTGGTATAGTAATACCTTGTTCAGTTTGTTTCATATCATTAGAATCAACTTTCTTAACTTGTACATCTTGGGCTGAAACGACACTCATACTTATCAATGTAATAGAACCAATTATTACTATTAATTTTAGCCCGCTTTTACCATATCCAGTTATACTATAGTTCCCGGTTTTCACGCCTATTCTTTTCATCAATATTATTTGTACCCCGGAGTATATAATGACGACATGGGACCCCCCCGGGAGTCCCATATTTGGGGCTTATTCAGGGGTTAAAGTACATTGGGAATTACGCGAACCAATCTCATTTGTAAGTGATTTAATAAATTCTTCAAGAGGTATGTCATTTCGCTGTACATTGTTTCTTCCACGTAGGCTAATAGTTCCTTTTTCAACCTCAGAATCACCTATAATTGCTAGATATGGTGTTTTTAATTTATGTAATGAACGAATTTTTTTGCCTATTGTTGCATCTGATAAATCACTATGTACTCTTATTCCATAATTTTCTAGTTCCATTATGAATTTATTAGCATATTCTACATGTTTTTCAGAGATAGTAGCAACATTAACTTGGTATGGGGAAAGCCAAGTAGGGAATTTTCCTGCAAAATGCTCAATCAAGACTCCCACAAACCGTTCCATTGAACCAAATGGTGCTCGATGAATCATTACTGGCCGATGCATGTTTCCATCAGCTCCTGCATAATTCAGGTCAAATCTTTCAGGTAAATTGTAATCAACTTGTACTGTTCCAAGTTGCCACTCTCTACCAACTACATCTTTTACTACAAAGTCAATCTTTGGGCCATAGAATGCAGCCTCACCAGGTTCTTCTGTAAATGGAACCCCCAATGTTTCTGCAGCCAATCTACATGCATTTTCTGCTTTGTCCCAGTTGTCAGGAGAGCCAACGTATTTACTACTATCAGGATCTCTTAATCCGACCCTTACTCTATAATCAGACATCCCAAGTGTATTGAAAATAATCTTAACTAATTTCAAACATCCTTGCAATTCTATTGAAAGTTGTTCTTCTGTGCAGAATAGATGTGCATCATCTTGTGTGAAACCTCTCACTCTAGTCATTCCACTTATCTCTCCAGATTGTTCCCACCGATATACAGTACCAAATTCTGCTAATTTCAATGGCAAATCTCGATAACTTCTAGCTTGTGAAGCAAAAATTTTGATGTGATGTGGGCAATTCATTGGTTTTAGCAAATATCCTTCTATTTCACCTTCTTTCATTTGGTTAGAAAGATCAGAACAAGAGCAACCTTCAGAAGCAAGTTTATTCAGATGGTTGTGATCTATCAATGGTGGATATTGACTTTCTTGATAATAGGGGAAATGCCCACTTGTTCGATATAAATCCAATTTACCTACATGGGGGGTGAATACTTGCTGATAACCTTGTTTTTTCAATTCACTAGAAATGAAATTTTGTAATTCACTTCGAATAGTTGCACCCCTCGGAGCCCACAATATGAGCCCTTGACCTACCTCTTCGTCAATATGGAATAATTGCAGATCTTTTCCTAATATTCGATGATCTCTTTTCTTTGCTTCTTCTAGCATTCTTATTCTTTGTTTCAGTAGTTCTTTTGTTGGGTAAACCATTCCATATATTCTTACTAAGCGGTCATTATTTTGATCCGCCCTCCAGTAAGCACTTGACATTGATGTCAATCTGAAATGTGCTAATTTGGCAGTAGTAGAGACATGAGGCCCCATGCACAAATCATAGAAATCACCTTGGCGATAAATAGTCGAACCAGTTCCCGCTTCTAGTTTGTCATTAATGATTTCAACTTTGTATTCATTATTTGCAAATAAATCAATTAATTCTTCTTGAGTATGTTCAATCCGTTCGACTTTGTGATTTTTCCGAACGTGCTCATTCATTTTTTTCTCAATATTTCTTAAATCATCTTCACTAATTGGGTCCATTGCAAAATCATAGTAGAACCCGTTTTCAATTGCAGGGCCTATTGTAGGTCTTGCATCGGGAAATAATTCAGTTACAGCCTGAGCAAGCAAATGAGAACACGAATGCCTCAAAATGTGCATACCTTCATCTGAATTTGATAAAATTCCATCAATAGAACAATTCTCATCGAGAACAGTCATAATATCTTTTTCAACACCATTTATTTTTGCTGCGATACATCCATGTTTTCTCCCATATGCATCCTGAATCACTTGCTCCACAATGATGCCTGCAGCATACTCATTTGTGCTTCCGTCAGGCATCGTGATATTGATTAGGCCCATGATGACTCATACTATGGGTTTCAGAAGTGATATATGATTGCGTCGAGTAATTTCACTCTTATACTCCGTTGAATTAAATGTATCAGGGTCTACCCAACGCTGTGACCCGGGTTGGAGTGATTGTAAATCCTGATGCGGGATTAGGTGGGCGTTTAGGTTTCAAAGGTAGTGATGGACGTGCAGCAGAAGCACGAGAAATGGGTGCTGAAGATCGTTCAGGCCCAAGGATGGAACATACCTTGAGCCACTTCAATTTTTTAACTCAAAATAAACGGAATTCAGAGAATTTGTCATTCATTATATGCGATGGTAAAATGGGTTCAGATTGGATTCCTGAAGAGTTTTCATATCAGTCTGAAACAGTTGGAGAATGGAAGGGCCAAACATCAGCCAATGATACAACTGATGCAGTCAACGTTTTGCTAAATTCTGATATTGATATAATGATTTACTCAGGTGGCGATGGAACTACAAGAGATATCGTAAATGCATTAAGGGGTATTCGTGAAGATTTACCCCTTGTTGGAGTTCCAGCAGGTGTTAAGATGCATTCAGGTTGTTTTGCATCAACACCTAAAGCAGCTGCAGAGGTTCTTTCTGCTTGGATTGATGGTGACCTAGGGCTTGCAATAACTGAGGTCATGGATTTGGATGAAGAACTTTATCGGAAAGGTGAATGGAAGATACGCATGTTTGCTGAAGCTACAACTCCATCCAGCCCAAAGTGGATGCAAGGATCAAAGGAATTAGTAAATGCACCTAGTGAAGATGAAATTATCGAAGGTATAGGACAGAATCTAAAAGAAATAATTGAGGATGAACCCGACAAAATTATTGTTTGGGGCTCGGGAGGCACCTTACTTAGATTAGCACGTCATTGCGGATTCGAAACAACTTTGTTAGGTATTGATATTACAATTGGAAAAAGATCTTTGGGTGTTGATTTGAATGAACAACAAATTATGGAGGTACTCGATAGTGAGCAACCAGATGAAGGAAATAAACTTCTACTTTTATCTCCGATGGGGGGTCAAGGATTCATATTAGGCAGGGGGAATTTACAACTTTCTCCAAACGTTATACGCAAAATAGGTGTTGAAAATATCTTGGGAGTAGCTACTCCTGCCAAATTAATGGTACTTGATTCATTAAGAATCGATACAGGTGATTTTGATTTGGATAATATGATTAGAACAAAAAAATATCTTAAATTATTACAAGGATATCGCACTACTCGTATAGTTAAAATTTCGGAGGATTAGCATTGAAGTCAAACAGAGTTATTATTGCAGTATCACTAATTCTAATGTTTCTTATTTCTTCATGGTGTGGTATTGCAAAACCTATGGATGAAGAATATTCAATTATTAGTAATCATTCCAACAATAGTCAATCTAACTCTTGGGAATCCAATTGGATCACATCGGAGCCTCAGGTATTATCATCTGAATTTGGTGGAGGGTATTCAATTACGATGAAATGGTTGGCTGGACAAAAACAACTTGAAGATTGTAACAATGCTGACTGTCCTCAAATTGAAGAAAATGCAAATGAGTGGTTACAACGAGACTCATTACCTCTTCTATTGATTTTCAATCGCCCCGGTCCGTCTGTAGAAACACAAGAAAAATTGGTGGAATATGGAATTAGATTAAACAACAA
This sequence comes from uncultured Candidatus Poseidoniales archaeon, assembly GCA_964431435.1. Taxonomy (GTDB): domain Archaea; phylum Thermoplasmatota; class Poseidoniia; order Poseidoniales; family Poseidoniaceae; genus CAYSJV01. The sequence continues at coordinate 25,742 of CAYSJV010000006.1, read as the reverse complement.
CCCATGGAGAGATAATATAGATACTTCTTCAATCGACGAATCAAAACTTGTTGGTAGTTTTGATGAAGAATTTGTAACAGAATATACTCATGAAATCATCTTAAGTGAAGACGAATCTTATGATATTGCAACTCAGCAATCATCTCCTCCTCTCGATTGGCCATTAGGTGCTTGGGGGGCTTGGGTTTTGGCAAATATGGGATCAGAAACTGCTATGCTGCATGCTCCTTTGAGTGGGAATCAAGATTATTGGAGGATTGGAGATGTATGGTTTGCTTCAGCAAAGCCAACAGATGTAGTTAATTTGGTTTCAAATAATATTTGGGATGATGTTTTGAAAGAGATCCCCAATCTAGTTACAATTGATTTAGATCTCAAAATTCAAATTCATGCACCTTTGGATGAAGACAGAAAATGGACTGGCACAGATACTGAATTAGATGTGGGAATTCCCCCTGCTTGGAATCATACTGTATACAATGTACCACTGAGGGGAGATAATATTCGGATTGCAGATTTTGATACGGGTATTGATGTATTTCATCCAGCATTTTTTAATCCCGGAGCCACCAATATAAATTGGATAGATGATAATAATAATTCAATATTTGAATGGGGAATCGATGGAATTGATTACGATGGAAATGGTCAATTATCAGTGAATGAAACATTAATCCGAATAGCAAATGGAGATGGATTAGACTCTATTCATCGAGACACTTATTATTTGGATTTAGATGAAAATGGAGCACACAATCATGGTTATTTGTCTGGATACAATGAAAGTTCACCCGGGTTTGGTGAACCAATGTATCAAGCAAATGATCAAAATTCAGATGGCATTTTATCTCCTAATGAATATTTCATGCTACTGGATGAATCAACAATCCTAGCAACCTTTGACCCAGATAGTGGAGAATGCATAAGAGGTACAAATTTGACACAAACCGCACCTGATACCAATGGACACGGTACTAGTGTACAAGGTATTATTGCGGCAAATAATGCTAAGCATTTCTATTCAGGGTTAGCACCCAATGCAGATTTACTTTCAAATGATGCTTTTGCTGGAGGTTTTGCTAATGCCCAATCATGGGCTACACAGAGAAATGCCGATGTTATGTTGTATGAAGTGGGATCGTGGACAGGCGAGTTTCTTGATGGAACCAGTCCTGTTGAATTGAGTATCGATCAAATGGCTGATTCAGGAATAGTACAAATTAATCCAGCAGGTAATCTTGCAGATAGTGGTAAAGTAATACAAGGGTTATTGCCAGATGTAGATGATTCAATAGGACCTCTGACTACCAAATTCAAAGTAAATTCTAACAATCGTCCTACAGGTACATGGCTGACTTATTTGATTCCTAATGGACACAACATTTCTTTTGTCGAAATTACAAAGCCAGGAGGATCTCCTATTGATGTTAGTAGCTCAACTGGCTGGGTAGATTTAGGAAATAATGACTGGGTGTGGATAGGTAGGGATAATTCTGCAAGAAACACGAACCTCCTAATGTTGGCATTTTCAAATGATGACGGCCTTACTGCAGATATTTGGAACATAGACCTAGCAGGACCAACAGGTCAAGGTAGAGTTTTGTTTAGGGGTTATGAGTCAGATTCAATATCAAGTTGGGGCGGAGGTTCAAATTGGAGAAACCCGTCACCATCTTCTTTAGCTACAATAGGCGATAATGGTTCAGTAACATGGCCAGCAACTGCAGATTCTGCTATTACCATTGCTTCATGGGCTTCACGTGGTAGAGGTGGAGTTTCAGCAGGAGAATTATCCAAATTTTCATCGAGGGGAACTAGAATAAATGATGGTATGCCGTTAGTAGACATTGCTTCGCCCGGCAACTATGATGTGTGGGCACCAAAAACTAGTCAATCTGGTGCAAATTTTGGATCATATCATTGGTTTAGCGGAACAAGTGCTGCAGGACCAGGTGCGGCAGCTAGCGTAGCATTGATGTTACAAGATAATCCAGGTGTCGGGCATCATGGGATATGGCACATTCTAAATTCAACAGCTCATTGGAATTCAACTACTGGGGAATTGTGGAATCATTCATCTAGATTATCAGGCGCAGTTGGTAATCCAACCGATGTTGTTGGTGCAATATTGTTCGTCAATGGCACGTGGGGTCTTTCTCAACCATATGGAACCCCTCTTGGAAATGGGATTAGAGTAGGAGACCCACAGCCAGGAATACTTGCACCAGATGTGGAATGGGGTTGGGGATACATAAGAGTCGATAGAGCGACTGAAAGGGACCTTCTTTCTCCAGATATATTTATTCAAAGTTATGTCTCCTTTGAATCATTTGAACCTACAGATATTCCACTTATTGTAGATGATAATTCAATAGGTGACGGAAACCCACTTACTATGAATGTCACATGTTTAGAAAATCAAAATGGGAGTAATATTGCCATAGCCTTCCAAGAAAATGTACCATTAGGTTCTATCAATTGTACTTTTGAATCAATAGGGTGGAATTCAATTTTATTGGAGGTTACAGACTTTTCAAACAATAAACAAAACTCTGCAATTAATGTAACTACAATTTTTGGTGAATCAACTCAAATTCTAAGTTCCAGTCCCAACACACATTCGATTACCACTGATGAAATACTTCAACTTGAAGGTAGAGTTCGGAATGCATGGGGTGCTGAAAGGCCCATGGAGCCACAAGAATGGTATGATGGCTTGACTCCCTTAAATGGATTCTCTATTGAATCGTCAGCAGTTGGATCTGTGAATTTAAATCCGATTAAAACAGGGTTTCACAACCTTTCTGTCAATTTGTATAATTCGTCTATTTGGTTCAATATAGATGTACTAATGGGCGCAAATCATCACGCTGATTTTAGAACAATTCCACCTTCAAATGGGTTAACAACTGAAGAGGGGTTTTCAATTTTCACACCAGATGAACCAATTCATTTTCAGATAAGATGGTTTGATGAAGACAATAACCCAGGTGTTTGGGAAAATTACATTGGAAGTGATGTAGGATATTTTGAGGTACATGATAATTTTACTGAAAATTATATTTCAGCTTCAGATGCCGAATTTAATGATTCACTAATTGGGCATTGGAACAATAACGAATTCTATCCTTTGCGCAGTGGGCAAATTAATTTGTGGATTGGAAAAGAAAATAGCGATGGAGAACTTATCAAAGGTAAATTACCAGTGTATGTTGAACCTGGAATACCTAGAGAACTGTATTTAGAGAACTTGGAAAATAATTCAATTGAATTGGAGGCAGGAATGCCTTGGACAGCAAAATTACATGGTTATGATTTAGGATACAACACCGTGGAAATAGATAATTATCTATGGAATTTAATAGATAGTACAAATGAATTGGAACTTGCCCAATCGGGATTGTCACAATCCAATTCACTTGATGACAACCATATTGTGCTAACTCAGAATATCGCAGGCGAACATTTGTTAATTGCAAGTTATACAAGATTAGATGGGACTTCATTAGAATTGAATTTGATGATGAATATATCTCCTGTGAATCCCGAGGTGTTAATTGTGAACCCATCTTTGATTGAAATTAATGCAGGAGACTATTTTGATGTAAATTTCACATTATACGATCAATATGGCAATATTTTAGATACAGATTTAATCAATATAACTTACACCTCAGGAATTTGTAATTGTCCTTCGGCATCAGGAGATTGGCAAATTACAAAATCAGGATTAGAGTATATTTACCTTGAATCAGGTGAAATCAATAAAACTGTAGAGATAACTGTATCGCCCAGTTTTGTTTCACAAATTGAACTTAGTATAGGAGGTAATGGTTCATTGGAGGTTGGAGAATCAGCATCTCTGAATTTAATTGGTATGGATGAATACAATAATACTGCTGAATTAGAACTATCATCAATTAGTTTCACTCAAGTAGATGATGGATTGACTTTGGCCGATTTTGAAGTATCTGCAGTCTCTGGAGGAAATCATATCGTCTATGGTAAGATGACAAATAAAAAGGGGGACGAGATTGGTTTTGAATTTTCAATTTATGTCTGGGGTGATAGAGATGGTGATGGATATGAAGACACCATAGATTATTATCCAGATGATCCAGATAAAAATGAAATGGAAGAAATTATAGCTACAGAACAATCAGGATTTTCTGAATTTGTATCCGGAAACTATGCTAGATTAGTGTTGGTGCTTGTACTGATTTCTCTTCTAGTCATTTTGGGAATAATGCGCAACAAATCCAAAAATAAAAGAAAACTAGAAGAATCTCAATATAATTTCAATGATTGGTAATCATATTTCACCAATTGCAGCTTTCAATAACCCCAAGAAAGGAGGGCTTGGTCTGTTTGGTCTTGTCTTAAATTCAGGATGGTATTGAGTTGCGAAAAAGTAAGGGTGATCTGCTAATTCCATAATTTCCATTCGCTGTCCTGTTTCATCTCTACCTACAAATTTCAAACCATGCTTTTCAATTTCATCAATAATTTCAGGGTTCACCTCGTATCTATGTCTATGCCTTTCGTCAATTTTGTTTGTATTTTCATACAAATTAGCAGCATGGCTATTCGAATCATGCAACACAGTAGTTCGACTTCCAAGTCTCATAGTTCCACCCAAATGTGTTTTAGATACTTCAGGCATGTAAACTACAACTGGATGAGGGGTTTGTTCATCAAATTCAGTTGAATTAGCGTTGTCCCAACCTAATACATTTCTACAAAATTCAATCACTGCAATTTGAAGACCTAAACAAATTCCAAGGTATGGTTTATTTTGCTCTCGTGCATATTTTGCAGCTAGAATCTTGCCTTCAGTCCCCCTATCTCCAAATCCTCCAGGAACTAATATACCATCAGCTCTTTCTAGCAAATCCCATGATTGTTGATAATCTTCAAGACTTTCAGTCTTAACGCTTAACTCTAAATCTGAAGCTTCAATCCAATCGATAATCAATTCTCTACCTACTGCGAAAGATGCATGCTGAAGTGCTTTAATCACTGAAAGATATGAATCACTTAATCCAGTGTATTTGCCCACCATCGCAATGTGAACTTTATTGGAAATAGAATCTACATTTTGTGCCATTTCTCTCCATTCTTCTAACATTGTATTATTTGGATGAACAGAAATCTTCAATTTCTCTCCTAGTAATTTTTGAACTCCTTGTTGTTCAAGTAAAAGCGGTACTCTGTATATATTTGATACATCATGAGCAGATATTACTGCCTCTTTACTAACATGGCAAAATTGAGCAAGTTTCTCCTTTGTTTCATCATTCAAACTAGACTCTGAGCGACAGACTACTAAATCTGGGATAATACCACTTGCTCTCAATTCTCTAACAGAATGTTGCGTGGGTTTTGTTTTTTGTTCGCCGACTGGCCCAACTACAGGTACTAAACTGACATGAACAAATACAATGTTTTCTTTTCCAACTCTAAATTGGAATTGTCTTAACGCTTCTACAAATGGTGCTGATTCAATATCTCCTACCGTACCGCCTAACTCAATTACACAAGCATCAGGACATTCACCTGAACTGTCCATTGGAATTTGAGAAACTTCCTCAATCCAATCTTGTATTTTGTCGGTAATATGCGGGATAACTTGTACGGTTTTTCCCAAATAATCTCCACGGCGCTCAGATTCTATTACTTTAGAATATATTTTGCCAGTTGTGATGTTATGATCTCGCGATAATGTTATGTCTAGAAATCGTTCATAATTACCTAAATCCAAATCCACTTCTCCACCATCATCTAGAACAAACACTTCCCCATGCTCAAACGGAGACATTGTCCCAGCATCGCTATTTAGATACGGATCAATCTTTATTGCAGTGACTTTCAAACCAGAACTTTTCAGTAAAACTCCTATGCTACTCGCAGTAACACCTTTACCCAATCCACTGAGAACTCCACCCGACACGACCACGTATTTCATGCAATCAACGGGAATAATAGGACCTTGTCGATGGATATCAATATTATCCTTCAAATTGAATGAAAACAGCGAATAAGCCCAAATTTAACCAAATCATTTTTCAGAATTTGATTTTTTTGCAAATCTAATGTTCAAGTATCGAGTATGTATGTCACCTTTACATGGGCACAGAGGATGGACGAAGAATTTTGGTTACCGGGGCCCTTGGACAAATCGGAACAGAGTTAGTAATTGCTCTAAGAGAATGCTTTGGAAATGAATCTGTAATTTCTTCAGATATCAAAAAATTGAATGAAAGCGATGAGTGTTTACACATTTTGTGTGATGTTACTGATAAATCAGCACTTTCAAGAATTGTGGAAGAATATGACATTGGTCAAATATACCACCTTGCAGCAATACTTTCAGCTACAGGTGAAAGTAATCCTGAACTGTGTTACAATGTAAATATGAATGGATTACTAAATGTTTTAGAATTAGCAA
>CAYSJV010000006.1:0-19284 GCA_964431435.1 uncultured Candidatus Poseidoniales archaeon | reverse complement strand
TATATATCTTATGGGGAGATCATTAGGATCCGTATCTGTTTTAGAATTAGCAAAGGAGCATAATTTGAAGGTGTTCGCGCCATCGTCTATTGCTGTTTTTGGTCCTGATACACCTGCAATTGCTCCACAAACATATCCACTAAATCCATCTACAATGTATGGTATAACAAAAGTTGCAGGTGAATTATTAGCAGACTATTATTGTGATGTACATGGAGTTGATGTTAGAGGTTTACGTTATCCGGGATTGATTTCTTGGAAAGCATCTCCAGGTGGAGGGACTACTGATTATGCTGTTGAAATTTTTTATGATGCCATTAGTAAAGGTGAATATACTTGTTTTGTAAATGCAAATACTCGATTGCCCATGATGTATATGGATGATGCAATCCGTGCTACTTTAGAATTAATGTCAGCGCCCTTGGGTTCACTTAGCCTTCATTCAAATTATAATCTCGGAGCGATGAGTTTTTCTGTAGAGGAATTAGTTGAATCAATTCAAAAATTTATTCCAGATTTTAAAATATTATACGATCCTGACCACCGTCAAGATTATGCCGATTCTTGGCCTGATTCAATAGATGATACTCCTGCACGTTTAGATTGGGCATGGGAACCAGAATTTGATTTGGATGCTACTACCTATATTATGCTAGAAAATTTAAAATCAAAACTAATCCCAAAAATTGAGAAAGAAGACTGATGATAGTACACTTCCTCGTCCAGCTCACCGGACGAGGAGTGAGTGTTTTTTTTATATATTAATGCAAATTATATTGCAAATTAAACGCGTTCAATTCCACTTTTCTTTACATTAGCTTTCCAGACCTTTGCAGGTAACCATGCAGGTCTGTTTGCTGGTGCATCTACTTGTTCACGCCATCCTGTAAAGCAGTGTACTTTGTTTGTCCCTCGTTCTCTCAAGCGTATACCTGTCTCTCCACGGCTTGCTGCTTTTAGAGCAGCACCCCTAGGTTGAGCACTAGCAAACACTTGGCTCGTATCATTACCTCCGTCCATTAGAACGAAGTATTTCTTTTTAGCAGCCATATAGTTCAACTCCTAAATTCAAGCCATGAGGTCTCACATATAACTATTATGTTAAAAAAACGTGGTACTGCGCTGTATTGGTACTAATTTCATATTTTCATACCCATAAAATCACATCTTCGCAGTACCACGTTTTTGTAAATATTGGCAATCGATAGTATACAGATGACATTCACAATTTACGAAATAACCTAAAAAAGTCAAAAAGGCCTTTATTGTGAACTTTGGACCGAAGCGAATAAATCATGTGACCTTCTAATGTGTATCAATGGTCCAATTATACATGATTCGAACTTGCAAGAATGGAGTACTGAAAGTAATCCATGGAGACTTGTCGAAACAATCCGCAGATGTTATGATTTCTCCTGCAGATAACCGGCTTTCTGGTAGAGAAGGACTAGATGCCGAGATACATAAAGCAGCAGGACCTGAATTATTAGATGTGTGTAGAGATATTGCTTCTGCACAACGGGTATTGAACCAACCTCCATGCCAAGTAGGGACAGCTGTCAAAACTAAAGCATTCGACTTAGATGCTAAACATTTGATACATGTTGTTGGACCAGATTGTAGAAGACCCAAGCAGGATGAAAATAGAAGAGAACTTTTGCCGCAAGCGTATAACGCATTATTCGAAGAATTGGCAACAATGAAGCGTGCAAAGACAGTGGTATCTCCTCCAATATCAATGGGCGTCTTTGCATACCCTCATCGCGAAGGTGCAAGAATGACTTTGGAAATATTGCTTGATTGGCTCGATAATACTGAACGTAAAGACAATATCAATGAATTTACATTAGTCGTTAAGGAAAAGAACTTCATCTCAAATATGAGGACAGTATATAGAGAAAATGAAGATCAATTGCCTGGAGAAGATATAACTCCATTACCCGGACGAAGGTAATGCTAATTGGAGCTATACTATACCCTCTCAAAAACATCTCTTAACGCATATTTGACCGAAGTTATCAAGAACGCTTGCCAAAATGTTTGTGCATGGCTAGTTCATATGAACGTGAGCTTAGAGCAGTTCTTGCTGGAACAGAATCAGGCGTATCAGCAGTTACAAAAAGTTGCACCCCTCTGGAAAAAGCAAGAGCCATGAAAGTAATTCAAAGGCCCTTTTTGGTAGTTAGAGCAGCAGGAAGCGGAATGGAAGGAAGCGGAGATCTTGTTGCATTAAGGGGTGACTTGAGTTTTCCTATCGAAGTCAAAACTTCAGCAAAAAAGAAACTTTACCTTTCAGGTAGAACAATGACGCAATATCTTGCACTTCAAAAAGAAGGTAATCGTTGTGGACTCATGCCTCTTTATGCATATAGGTTGAAGGGCGTAAGGGGTGATTCATGGAGATTTTTTCGCGTAACTACTAATAATTTAAGAGGCAAAGCATCAGTACTTGTTCGAAGAATTCCACCCCTTCCACTAACAAGAAACGGAAAACCGATGCTAGATTGGGATCAAGGTCTTCCTCTACACAAGTTTTTGTCAGTAGTTTGTGGTTCTGAAACTATTTTAGAAAAAAGCACCGATATAATTTATGAAAACAAACTGGAATTGAAAGTCGATCTAATAGAAAATGAAACATCAATTGATGATAACGAGCCGATGTGGGTAAAACGCTTTAGAACTTGATTATCTGATATATTGTATTAGTATTAAAAAAAGAAGAATGAATAGGAACATAAGTGAACTTATTCCTGAGGTTCTTGAAATCATTTGATTAATTTTTAATGGATGTATCTTCCACCACCCTCTTCTTTTACCGAAACGATTAATCTTACTCGCATTATCATGTACTATATCTCTGAACATATGACCTCCATCAAATGGTATCATTGGAATTAAATTTGTAAATCCAAGCAAGATGTTAACCCATATTAACCAGAAAAACAAATTAAATAAAAACAAAAGTACAGATTTACCAAGTATTTCACCTACCATTCCACCTTCTGCATCCAACATTGCTTCTTCTGCTGGGTGAATCGAATTACCTTTGTAGTCGAATGGCGTAATTAAAATCGTTAGCGTGTGTATTGGTAACAAAACTAGACGGCTTCCGATTCCCAAATCACTGTTTGTACTAAGTGGTCCAACCATTCGATCAATACCATTTGTATTGTCTGCAATACCACTTACTCCTAGAAACCCATCACCCGGTAATATTCCAAGCAATTCAATAGTCTCATTATCCCAACCGCCATCTGCATAATATGCATGCTTGTCAGTAAGTAATATTGTAATGATTACTTCATCCGAAGTTTGATTGTGTGGTATTACTGTTAATTCAATTGATTCACCTGCACCATAATTTTCCATTGTTTCTGTAAAATCTTCTTGATTGGAAATATCAGTACCATTGATTTGAGTAATAATATCCCATGCTTGTAAACCTCCTTTTTCTGCACCAGAATCTGCTACAATACCTTGTGGATGAACTCCATCTATCGCTGATGAAAACTGAGTTGCTATTGCACCTAAGAGTAAAAAACAAATGATTGCTGTGAAAATATTTGTTGAGGGTCCTGCTGCAAAAATCCGCTGTCTCTCTCTATTTGGTGCTCTTGTCAATTCATCATATTCTGGTTCAGCAAATGCACCTAGTGGTAAAGGTCCCAACAATAACAACCCGAAACTTTTGACTCTCATTCCATGTGCTCTAGCTTGTAATCCATGGCCGAATTCATGTATTACCAGTGAAACTACAAATGCTAGGATTCCCCACCCAAGAGGTATTACAGGATTTAATCCTGGTACTGCTACCATTTCTGAGAAACTTGGTGGTGGTGCAGTTGGAGGAAATAGAATAGCCAAAACAATTGAAAGCAATAATAGTACCAAAACAAATGCCATACTTAGTCTACAAACCCAAAGTGATACTTCTCCGAATATCCTCCAAAATTTTCGAGGTCTAGATAATTTTTCTAGAGTTTTCAATCCTCTTGTAGTTCTAATCATAAGAATGGCGCCAAGTGCGCGAGTTGAATTCCATTTGTCTAGCACCCCATTTCTTTCCCAACGCTTTAGCAAAATATACCAAAGAATGATTCCTAAAACAATTACACGCCAGTCTAGAAGACCGCTCCGAATAACCATCCAGTCTACTGCCACAGTTTGGCGTACAATTACTAACACTTGAAACCAAGGGTGACTGATTCTAGCATACAAAAATGAAATTACACCCTTACGTGTGGAGTAGGCATGATGGAAGAGCATGAGGAATTACTACATGAGTGGTGTGATACTGAATTAGAGGAACTTCCGTTGGAGTGTCTATTGTGGCATGAAATGGAAGATATCTCTGAGTTTTTAGTTAGATTTCGAACACGTGTAGGTTTAATTTCTGTAACTACTTGGTCTTCTGATGATGATATTGAAATGGAAATAGAGCAGCATATGTTTATTCAACCCTCGGATTGGTACCCAGGCTCCATCAATGTTGAAGAAAAAGATGGTAGTTTCATTAGAATAACTTTTGAAAATAAACAAGTAGATTTTACTGCATCTGAAGATTCAACCTCACTAAGAGATCAATTAGAAGATTGGTTGTTAGCAATGCGTGAAGATGAGAGAAATAGAGTCGAATTGAATACTTCTGAAAAAACCAGAAGATTATCCTCATTAAAGAGAGAGAGGGAGGAAATAGATAGGAAATTAGATCATGCTAGTTTGGAGAGTATTGAAAAAGACGTTGCAGAGATTGCGGTAACCCTAGAAACTTGTGAAGATGAACTTTCAAGTTAACTATTCTTCTTCAGATAACCTTGTTCCAAATACGATTTGGTCTAATTCTTCTTCCTTTTCAAATGAATCGAGCTCCGGAGAACGTGAAATAAAATGAATCGCTAATGGTTCAACTATGAATGGAATCATAAAAAGAATCAAGATTGTAAAAAAGAGTGAAATCCATGTAGATTTGGGCACATATGCTGTACCTGGAGATGTTTCATCCGAAAAGGATAGCGTCATTAATTTCACAGCACCCAACCAAGGAATTTCTGCCCCCGCAACACCTTCTACCCATTCATCAATTACTGGCATCACCTGTTGACCATTTCCGTCCTTTAAACCATCTCCAGTTGTTCCATTTGTTACACCTCTACCTTGATCTACGTTACAATGATTATTATCTCCCAATGTAAGATAACCTTCTTGTTGTGGCTTCCAGTCAATTACTCTTAGAATGCTTGCATGTGCTCCGTTATCTGTCAAGTCACATTTGTATCGAATAAAATCCCATGAAATTACCTCTTCATTTCTAATTGTAGTTCCTGGTATATCCCAAGTCTTTACGCATGTACCTCGTATACCATCGTACTTGTCTAGTAAATATTCATCAATAGTATATCCTTGTGGACATGAAATATCATCAGTTACAGTACGATTGGGACTAGTTGTATCATTAGCTTGAACTTTGAGAATTGCTCTATGTATTATTGGTGTTTGTGGACCTCCATTCTTCAGATATACAATGACATCTCCTTCCATTCCATGAGAACTCCAACCATAATGTTCGTTACCTTCTTCTGTTGCTTCTGCATATGTGATGATGTTTTTGCGAGTTGGGTTGTGTACTAGTATTAGATCACCAGCATCTATTGAACCAACTTCACCTTCAATATCATGAATCATTGAAGAAGACTCGACAACGACTACAGGAGGCATATTTCCAGTTAATGCCCAAAGCCCGCTAACCAAGATAAATATCATTCCGGTTGCAAGCAATAACTCTCTTAGTAATCCCCAATTTCGCATAGATTTCCCCACAACATCACTTTAGGCAAATAACATTTCGAGTGCTACCTCTTATTTACTCTTCTTCAAACCTGAGTTTACTAAGTGCTCATTTAGTTTGTCCATGTAACTCGGTCCTAATACACGCACAGCATCTTCAGCATCAGATCTTAAACGTCTTAATTCTGATTGAGAATCTATTTGTAGAAATTCCTTCAGTAGGTTATATTGTCCGATATAAAAGAAAAATGATGGTCCAATCACTATACCAAATATAAGCCCAAGTACACCCAATACCCATGCAAATGTAGTATAATTACCTTGATCCACTTTTTCTAAAATCATTAGATATGTAATTGAATAAACTAACATCAAAATGGATGCAAAAAAAGCAGTTGAAATTATCTTAAGATGCCTATCCCTCTGAGGTTCCCAATACTTTTCATTAAATTTAGCCATAAGACTTTTTTTGCCACCTTTTGACTTTGCCATATTGTCTGCCTCACTACAGCGAGTGCGAATCTCCGTTAATGTGTTTCCAATAATATAGATGACGCGAGCCCACTATATTGAAATGGTTGATTAAGGACTCAGTCCTGTCCGAAGGACAGAGGTGTTCTCATGAGATTGGCCCCGGCAGTTGTATTTTTGTTCATCGCTATGACTTTTTTACCTGTTGTTGAGTCTCTAACTACGGAAACACAATTTAGTGATGGAACCAATTCTTATGCTCATACTTTTACAACACAAGGAGGAACTGTTGGGCCATCTGGTATCTTAATGCCCTATGGAGCAGATGTTACTGCTGCTGAATTTACTTTAACCGGTACAGCAGCAAATGAAGATTGGATTAACTCAACAACTAATTCAGACTTTGGAGGGCAGGGTGAAGGATATGCTTCATGGACACAAGGTAGTTACAGTGGATATCGCACAAATGCCCAAGTAGAAAATGATCAACTATCTTTACAAATGCAAGAATCTACGTCGCAATTCGGTTTAGGCTCATCTAATCATATCATCAGTACAACGGTTACACACAATACCACTGGAGGATTTGTGTCTAATGGTGATCAAGGATTTTTGGGTGTGGATGATGCCGGAACAATTCATTCGGTTACTGGAGGAACTTGGTCAAATCCAGGAGCGTTGGTTGAACAAAATGGAGAAGTACATGTACTCAACCATATTAATGGAATTTACAATATTCCTACAATTTATCGGTGGAACAGTACTACAGGTCAGTATATAGGAGCAGCATCAATAAATTACAACACATGTCAAAGCACATATTTTGATTATGTTTATGATGCAACCAGTGAAAGTGATGGTACTGTGTGGACAGTTTCACATTATGACATGACAATATTGAAATGGGAGATTAGTGGGGGGAATTGGAAGTGCATTCAATCTTGGTCTTATTCAAATTATAATTATCCCAGCGGAGTTGCTTTTGATGAAAACGGAGATATGTGGGTATTAATTAGAGATACAAGTACAACAGTTTCATATTATGTTTGGAAAGTCAGTAAATCATCTCCTAATGTTGCAATAGTATCCAATTATCTTGGTGGTAGTACTGAGTTTAAAGGAACACCTAGTGGGCTGGACGTCACTGCTTCTCGAATAACAGTCAATACATATTATTCATCCCAACTCTCTTATCATCAATTCTTTGATATGGATGGAATTTGGATTACAGCACTTGGAAGTATTGAGGTAGATGGTGGGCACTATGGTTTGGAGAAAACTCAGGAAGGACATATTGCTTATACATGTTTTAGTTATACTTCGTCTTATTGTACTAATTACAATAGGAAAATTCCTACATTGGGATTAGGAGTTCCATTTGATACAAGGGCACCATCAAATGCAAATGGTGTTGTTTATGGTTCAATTACTACTTTATCTCGGACAATCAATCAAGTTACATTGACGTCTGGAATTGGTTATGTGCCAAGTAATTCAAACATAGATTATGAAATATCTGTTGATGGAGGTAATACTTGGAAAAGAGCTAATCCTGGGAATAGTATCACCTTCAATATACCTGGAAGTCAGGTTACATGGAGGGCATGGTTAAATGGAACAGCAACTGAAACACCAATTCTTGATATTGTATCTTTAACATATAAAGCCACTTTCATTAGTAGTGGATATGTTCGATATTATCGTTCTTTTTGGAATAACCCACAAGATTTCCCTGTTGCCGCAACAATTTGGTGGAATGCAACTCAGTTAGGTGGATCAAATATGGATGTAAGAATACAGCATGGTGCCGGTAATACATACATTCTTTCACCTGGTCAAACTGTCAATTTACAATCTTCGAGTTATCTGTATATTTATTTCTACATGTATTCTAGTAGCAACAGTATGTATTCACCAGTTATTGATGACTTGAATGTACTGCTTATGACTAACGCCCCAAGTCAAGTGGAATTTGATATTGGTGGGGATGGATCTAATGAATGGTTGAATACAGGAACATTTTTGGGTACTGAAATTGTCTCAAATATTGCAATTATTGATGCAATAAATGCCTACATACCTGGAACGGGTACAGGTACTGTAGTGATTCCTGTCAATATTTCATCTGGTGATGCAGGAATACTTTCTATTGATTCTTTTAGAATTACTTATTCTATGCCTACTATTAATTTGGATATGAACTTCGATGAAAATATGGTTTTTCATGAAAGACTCGAACCATATGAAGTAATTACAAGGCATATAATTGGAGAGTCTGCAACAGGGTTGAAGAGTGTTGAACTTACTGTAGGCTCTGCAAGTTCGGGTGCTAGTCCGATATTTACTTGGCTAGATGGAGATGTTTGGGCCACCCCTCATGACCCTGAAGATTGGATTGATTTAGATGCAGGAAGCTATTCCATAAATAATAATGGAATTTTGGAAATTCATTGGAAATTTAAGGTTAAAACAAACTTCCCAGAGTTTGGTAATGTAAGATTCAAAGTTTCTTGTACTGACACAAATGATTATACTCCACTCGATTTGGTTAGTGATTCTAGTGTCAGTGTCAACCATACATTTGGTTTGGGTTGGCTAACAGTTAAAGATAATCAAGGTGCAGTACAAAATTCAAATCTCACAGAAAATGCATGGGTTAAGGCTGGAGAAACAATTTACTTCCAAGGGCAAATGTGGTTTATTGGAACCACAGATCCTCCTAAAGACGCAGCATTTGATGTTAGAGTTGTACAGGGCTCAATAGTTCAAAGTGGAGCATATGATGAATATAACCAGAATGGAACTTTTTACATTCCAGTTACAGTTCCAACTATTGATGTAGAAGATGGGTTAACCTATACTGTGCAAACCTATCATGAAACTGATTCAGAATATGTTCTTCCTTCCGATATACATTGGCAAAGGACTTTGCGGATAGACGCGACTACCCCCTTACTCACAGATAACTATCCTAAGGAAGCAAGTTATGAAACGGCATCAGTTAATCATGAAGTGGGTGTTAAAATAAATGATACAGTAGGTCAACCTCTTGAATTAAATCTTAACTATTGGGTAGAAGTAGATCATGATACAAATAGGAACGGCGAGGCAGAATTGGAGGAGTATGTTTCAACAATCATGTACAATTCTACAGATGAAGATGAGAAATGGTTTTTCTCAAATATTGATGATTCAAGAAATCCAAATATGGCTAAAGTAAGTTATTTTATCTCGGGAAATGATCCAGCAGGAAATACAGTATTACACGACATGGGTTTAGATGATGATGGTAATGCAATACTTGAAACAAAGACGTTTGGATTTGGTACTGATACTGCAACTTGGATAACAAGACAAGATTCGGAGGCAGTATTTACTGGTTTGAATTGGGTTGGACATGAAGATGGTAGTCCGGTATTTTCAGGATTAGACCAATCTATTTCTCTTGGTCTTATTGATGCGAATACAGCAATTGATTTCGAATATATCAAGATTATTTTTGATTTTGAAGGCCCCAATCCAGCCAAAGATAGACAGACGATTGCTTACAGTGGTTTCAATGATACGTTTTGGAGTGAGAGCGATTACATACAAATTCTTTCTACAAGCCATACCCAACAACTGCTTGATGGTTCACAACTGCCATTAATTGTACCACATTTTAACTTTAGATTTGGTTGGGATTGGCCAGATGAACAAATTAGTGATGTATCATTACATTACAAAGAAAAGGGTAGGGGGGAATCTACAATCATAGAATTTTCAAACTTGACATTTACAGTTGAAAATGATTTGGTCTTGAACACAGATTCCTATTCAGTTGAAGATATATCTGAGCCTAGAGTTGGGCCAATTTATCAAGGCAGTTCAGTACGTTCAGATGATAGATTAAGTTTTGAAGGAAGAGTGACATATCAAAACTCAGATATCGCTCCACCGCGAAATGTTGGGATACAGATAGAAGTATTTGATGGTGAGAATTATTGGTCAGATGGAAGCTTAGGTACAAATGGAGAATATAATGTTGAAGTTTCGATGCTGGCAGCAACATCATTGCTCTCTAGTGAAACTAGAACCTTCTTGATTGGTATAGGGGAGATTCCTGGGAAAGGTGAGGATATGACTGGTACAAGTGTACCTACTACATTAGTTCTGCAAGTTGATCATTCCCCTCCTCGTGTGGCATCTAGAAACAGTCCAATCGACATAATTGATATGAGTTCCAATGATGCATTAAAACAAATTCCTGTTAACTTTACAGGATGGGAAGAAAATGATTTGACTGGAAGTGAACAGTATGTCAATTGGGTGATGAGAGATGGAAGTAAGACTATTTATGCAGGAAGTAGTCAACTCGGATCAATTCTGGCTGAAGATAATTTACATTGGGTAGGAAGTGTAGACCTTACTGATGATGGGGTGTTGGGCATTTGTTCTCAAAACCAAATTTACAGTGTTTGTATAAGAGAGGGGTACCAAATTGGTTTTTGGCTTACAGGTTATGATTCTGCAGGAAATGAATTCCAATCAAATTCTAATTCAGAGAGTGACCCAGTCAAAGAAGCTGCAGATTTGAGTACAGATACTGAACTCTCTTGGGTTTTCTTGGGAAGTACGGTAGCTAAAATTAAAGTCGTTGATTTCAGACTTGATGATAATCACGTAACTCCCAATGAAGAAGTTACATTGAGTGCTTTGGTTGTAAATGATGGAGCTGCAGCTGGAGGGAGCTTCATTGTAGATTTCCAATCAATAAATTCTAATGGTGACATAAAATCATTTTCTCAGGTTTCTTTGACAGGAATTGATGTTGGTGAAGAACTCACAGTAATCACTAATTGGAAGGCTGAAGATGGTGTAATCAAATTGAGAGTAGTTGTGGACCCAGATAATCAAATAGCGGAGGTAAACAAGGATGATAATAGTGCAACTCATGACATAGAAGTGTCAGGTATTGCATATACTGGATGGGTAGATGGAATGAGAGAAAATCCCCTGCCATCTATAGGAATTGTAATTTTCTTAATCGTTATTGTCGTGATAACAAGAATATCCCGAAAGACATCAATTGGTCTTTATGATAGTATATATGATGAGGTAATGTTTGAAGACGAACATGAATATGATGATTCTGATGAATATGATGATGAATATGAATGATTAAATCGCTCTAACTTCAACACCCGCTTCTTTTAACATGTCTATTGCAGCAGCAAATTCTTCTTCCCATCTTGCAGGTATATCTGTTTTGTTTGGAAATACAACTTCACTAATTCCTGCTTGAATTAGTGATCTAGCACATCGGGCACAAGGAGTCCACGTAACATATGCAGTGCATCCCTTCAGAGATACACCAATTCTCGCAGCATGCATGATTGCATTTTCTTCTGCATGGCAAATTAAGGGATATTTCAGATCTCTATTCTGCAATCTTTCATGAGTATCTTTTATCCCTCTTGGGAATCCATTAAATCCAGTGCTTCGAATTTCTCTATCATTACCAACGACTACACATCCAACTTTTGTTGATGGATCTTTACTCCAATTAGCAATGTGTTCTGCTAAATCCAAGAACCTCTCATCCCACTCCGCCACAATCTCACCAACTGCCTCGTATTAGCCAATGATTATCAGCATGTCGTCAAAATGAAAAATCTTCAAAACTATCTTTTCTCAATGAAGAAAGAACATTTCCTGCCAGATATAAGCTACCAATGCAAATTGCCACTCCCTCGTATTTTTCTTTTGTTGAGGAATAATTATCCCACTCATTTAGTAGTTCTTCTACAGCAGAGTGTGGCGTTTTTCTAATAACAACATTAGCTTGAGGTAATTGCTTTTTTATTTCTTTTTCCAGAATTTCGCTCTCAATTGGTTCATATCTTCCACCTTCTGGTTCTGTTAAAATCAGCGTAACTTCTTCATTATTTATGCTGTATTCAATTATTGGATCTAAAAAGTCATTCAGATTATTTTGAGGAGAAGAACCTAGCAATATGTATCTGGCGGATTTTTCCCTATATCTTTCTTGGATTTCAAGAAACGCTCTTTTCATACCACTCGGATTATGTGCTGAATCTACAATAAGGCGCAATGGATTTTTGTATTTATCAATCGTAATTTCCTGCATCCTACCTGGGAACTCCAAGAAACCTTCTTTCTGTTTTTCCAAACTATCCGGATTCGACTTCATTCTCAATAATTCATGTGTAACAAAATGTGAGATTAAAAGTGCGTCTGTTAAAAAACTCCTTAGAAATGTTGGACGATAGAATAAACCTTCTTGTTTGTAATCTTCGGAGGCTAGTTTTAATTTCTCTTCCGGGGGCATTATAGTTCCTACCTCATGTTCTCGTGGGTCTACTCCAAAATTGAAAAAAAATGATGTCACAGGGTCATACCAAAATCCAAGTCCGAGGTTGGATGTAGATTCCTCTATCACTTTTCGTACAGCTTCAGAATCATTCCAAACTGCAACTACGGGTATGCCTTCAGGTATTATCGCTGCTTTTTCTGTGGCGATTTCTTCGAGTGAGTTTCCTAACACATCAGTGTGTTCTAACGAGATTGAGGTTAATACACAAGCCTCAGCTTGTACTAATCTTGTGGCATCGAGTCTACCTCCGAGCCCAGTTTCAACTATTGCCCATTCTATTTTCTGTTCTGCAAATGCTAACATTGCTGCTACAAATGTCACTTCGTAAAAAGTTGGTTTTATTTCTGGAATATTCTCTACGGCAATTTTAATTTTTGTTAATAATTCATCAAAATAAATTGGTTGAATTAGTTTTCCGTTTATTCGAATTCGTTCTTCTATATGGCATAGATGTGGAGAAGTGAATAGACCCACTTTTTTCTTTGAATTAAATTTCATCATTTTTGCCATAATATAGCAACAGGAACCTTTTCCATTACTCCCTGCAACATGTATTGATGGAAATTGTTTTTCAGGGTTTCCTAAATTATCGAGTAATATTTTGGTTGACTCTAACCCCAATTGCATACCTCTTTTTTTTAGAGATTCTAACCACTCCCTAATTTCCATATCCGCTCTTTAGTGGCGAGGTGAAAATTGTGTATGGTTGTTGCCTATCATCTGTTATTTACAATCATACTCAAATCACAGTATAATGTGGGACTCCCATGAACGAAGATGCAGGTGCAACCGATGGGGACTCCATCCCTGCGCGACCAAGTGAATTTAGATTGGCATTGTTGGCAATGAGAGAACAATGGCAATCCATGTTTCATATGGCTGCGATGTTTGTAATCACAATAGCGCTTGCAATTTGGATTCAGCCTTTTTATGACAAACCAGAATTACGTGCTTTTGGTGAAGCAGGGGCAAGTCAAGGTAGATATATCATGCTTGAATGTGGAATGATTGCATTATTTACTGCAGGTATAATTGCATTAGCTAGATGGAAAAAAGATTGGATAATTAAATATGGAATACTTGGTATACTTTTCATCGCATTAATGTATACTACTATTCCAGTAATTACATTGTTGGCACCTTTAGAACTGGATACTTTTGAAGTTGTGGAAGAAGATAATATGTATTATGATGCATTGTATCAAGCGAGTAATTCAACTGAATTTTATGGTGCTGCAAATGCCATGGACAATGAGGGGAATATATTGGGGTCATTCTTGACGAAATTTACTACTGATGATACTAAATTTGAGAGCGATAATCCCGGATATCATGCGGGGCCGGCTGAAACAAACGTCATATGGAACAGGCCTCTTTCGTTTGAAAAAGATCAATTTACTATTTCCGAATCTACCAATAGTTTAGTGATGTGTAACGGCGATCAATGGACTAAACTTGGTGATGAAGACGGAATGAAAATAAATGAACATGCAGTTTCTTGTAAATTTGGATTTGCAAACGAATATGGAGATTGGTATATTGATGGAGACAATATGTTACACCTAATAGGCAATGATGGTATATGGGACTTGAATGAATCAATTGGAGATGAATCTGAACTTCATCGTTTAATTTCATTCAATAACGGTAAAACAATTCTTGTAACAACTAACTCTGTATTGTATTTTACTGCTACAACAGGATATGAAGAGATATGGTCACTAAATCATACTGAAGATAAGATTACTGCAGTGACAATTGGATATTCACCATGGGCTACAAAATCATCCAAACAAATAGAATGGGGGACGCAATTACTGTTAGTTATTGGTAGTGATCTTGGAAAAATCAACGGATATAATTTTGATATACAATCAAATGAAAAACCTCTCGAAGAAAGCGGAATGAAATTTAATGATGGCAACATCTTATCTGGTTCAATAAATGGATTGTTGCTTGGAGATTACAATAATGGCGGACACAACGACTTATTTGTACTAGATTCTTCTAATCTCAGGATGTTTTCCGGATCCTCAATGGTTGAGAAGTTGAATACTAGCCTCACCACAGATAGTAATTCCATTATAACGATTGGATATCCCTCAGAAGATGGCACTTATTCAAAATTAGTAGTGGATAATGGTAATTCGTGGTATTCTGAAGAAATTAAAGATAGCACATTTCCAAGATTAAATATTGGTGCAGGGATTGTTGGCTTCATTATTGCTGTTATTTTGATGGTGATGTTATACAAGCGGCCGGAATGGTATGTGGTAAATACGGTTGGAATCTGTGTAGGTGCAGGAGTAATTGTTTTACTTGGAGTCTCTTTTGTGCCTTGGCTCATCATACTTTTTATGATTATAGCAGCAGTATACGACGCTTGGGCAGTTTACAAATCTAAGCATATGCTAGATTTAGCAGATACTATGATTAATTTAAAATTACCAATATTGTTGGTGGCTCCTCAGGATAAGGGCTACTCATTCATTGAGGACAATCCTAGTGAGATGAGATCCACTTCAGATGGTGAAGTAAAACACCCTCTTGTTTCAGGTGCTGCTTCAGGACTACCAGTTCCCCCCCACCCAATTAAGAAAAAAGGTTCTGAAAAAGATGCTATGTTTATGGGTTTGGGAGATGTTATATTTCCAGGAATCCTTGTGATATCTGCCATGACTTGGTTGTCAGGAGGTAGTGGATTATTTGGGATTTCAGCACCATTGTTAGTTGGTATTGGGACCTTGATTGGTGGGCTGCTTGGTTATTTCATTTTGATGGGTTTTGTGGCACTTGGTCGCCCGCAAGCAGGTTTGCCACTTTTGAATGGCGGCTCAATATTGGGTTATGCGATTTCAGCAGCTATTTTCATAGGTGCAGCAGCGTTTGAATTCAACATTAGCTTTTGAAATGATAGTAGAATTCAAGCACATATTCCGCTTGGCCTGTCCGAGGGAGCCCAATGTTGGACATCAAATTGTTTCGAAATAACGCCGATTTGATTCGCCAAGATCATGACAAAAGAGGTTTATCTCATGCTAAAATCGATGAAGTTATCGAATTAGATTCCGAATGGCGTTTGGTTCTGAAAGAACAAAATGATGCCCGGAAAAAGAGAAATTCTGCAGGTCATGCAATTTCATCGGCAAAAAAGAGTGGAGATCAGGCTGAAATTCAGAAAGTAATGGATGAAGTAGGTTCCCTTGGTAAATTGATTGAAGACCTAGATGAAAAAGCAAATACTCTCTTGGAAAAGAGAGATACTTTGAGAATGCAAATTCCAAACATATTACACGGTGATGTTCCTTCAGGGCCCGACTCATCAGGTAATACAGTTCACTCAAAACATGGAGATAAGCAAAATTATTCCTTTGATGTAAGAACACATAATGAATTAATTGAAATGAATAAATGGGTAGAATTGTCTAGGGCAGCCAAGATAACTGGAAGTCGGTTCTATTTTTTGAAAGGTGATTTGGCAAGATTAGATTTAGCACTCCAAACGTATGCCATTGATTTCTTAATTGAAAGAGGATATACATTAGTTCAACCTCCTGTAATGATGAATCGAGACTCCTACGAAGGAGTAACAGATTTGAATGATTTTGAGACAGTAATGTATGGGGTTGAACCCGATGGATATTACATGATTGCTACAAGTGAGCACCCATTGACTGCAATGCACATGGGAGAGGTGATTGAGCCAAGTTTGTTACCAATAAAAATGGTTGGAGTTTCACCTTGTTTTAGAAGGGAGGTAGGGGCCCATGGACAATCAGATAAGGGTATATGGAGAGTACATCAATTTACAAAGATTGAACAAATTATAATCACCCACCCGGATGATTCGTGGGGACACCATGAAGATTTACTGAACAATTGTATTGAACTATGGAATAATCTAGGACTCCATTATGAGGTAGTGAATATTTGTACGGGAGATATGGGCACAGTCGCAGCCAAAAAGTATGATCTTGAAGCATGGTTACCTGGTGCAGGTGAATACAAAGAGGTTGTATCTTGTTCGAATTGCACTGATTATCAGGCAAACCGGCTGAAGATGAGGTATCGCACTCCTGATGGTAATGAGACAGTACACACTTTGAATTCTACTGCCGTTGCTACTAGCAGGGCTCTAGTTGCAATTATGGAACAATTCCAATTAGAAGATGGACGAGTAATGATTCCAAAACCATTACAAGAATTAATGGGTGGGCAGGAAATATTGAATCCTTGCAAGTGGTAATTATTCTTCTAATTCATCTACTTCTATTAGTAAATTACCTTGTTCCACTTGTTGACCTTCTTCAAAATATATATTGCCCACGATTCCATCGATTGGTGATGTTATTCTATGCTCCATTTTCATTGCCTCCATATATACTAATTCTTGCCCAGAAGATACAGATTCTCCTTCTACTACGCATAGTTTGAGAATTTTACCAGGCATAGGAGCTGTAAGCGAACCGATTTCTTCAATTTGGCCCACATTTGTCGAAATACTCATCTCTGACCAAGTAGTGATTTTACCTCGGTAATGTACCCACCATATTCCATCTATTCTGGAAAAGTGTGCCAATGACTTTTTCCCGTCTTCAATAATCCAAATACTATTCTTGTTGTTTTCTTCTATACAATAATCTTCAGCAATAATAACCTCATCCATTACAACAGAATCTATTTGGAAACCAGCATCCAATTTTGAAAATACAATATCCCATTTATTGTTTTCAGAATCTACATAATTTTTCTTCATTATCACACCTCACGGAAAAGTCTTATTTATTCGTAGGAAGGGGTTGTTATTCTCAGAATCATCTCCCACATAATTACTTCCAGCACTACTTCTTTTCTGTTTTCCAATACCTCTTTGCTCAGCAATAGCAACTGCTGAAACAGCATGTGATTTTTCTTCCAAGGATATATTTTCTACCCATCCATCTGGCCACATTCTATCTATGAAATCAGTTGTTGTTAGCCCTAATGAAAAATCCTTAGAGAGCATTACATCATTTAGAAATGAAATATTTGTTTTAACTCCCAATATTGCAAATGTATTGAGTGAAAATGCCATTCTTCGAATTGCTGCATTTCTGTCAGGAGCATGTACTACTAATTTTGCTAACATTGGATCATAATCAGGTGTAACCATATCGCCTTCTTGTACACCACTATCTAATCTAACTCCTATTCCGTCTGGAGGTTTAAATAACTCTAATTTTCCTATTGCTGGGAGAAACCCGTTACTAGGATCTTCTGCATAAATTCTGCTTTCGATAGCATGACCAGAAATTCTCACATTTTCCTGTTTTAATGTCAATTCAAATCCAGCAGCAATCCTCAATTGTTCATATACGATATCCACTCCAGTGATCATTTCAGTAATTGGGTGTTCAACTTGTATTCTGGTATTCATTTCCAAAAAATAATAATTTTCGTGTTCATCTACCAAAAATTCAACAGTACCCGCTCCAATATAGTTCGATGCTTTCGCTGCAGCAATTGCAGATGACCCCATCCTTTGCCTCAATGAGGGGCTAATTGCGGAGCTAGGTGCCTCTTCAATCACCTTTTGGTGTCGTCTTTGTATACTACATTCGCGTTCACATAAGTGTATCACATTGCCGTACCTATCTCCTAAAACTTGGATTTCAATATGTCTACTTTTTTCTAATAATTTTTCAACATATATACGACCATCTCCAAATGCATTACTTGCTTCTCTAGATGCTGCGTTTGCAGAAGAAATCACATCGTCGGGGTTGTGAACAACTCTCATTCCCTTTCCGCCGCCTCCAGCCGATGCTTTGATTAATACAGGATATCCAATTTCATCTGCTGCATTTTGTATTTGGTTTTCAAAAATTGTTGAATTTTCTTGTTTTGTCTGCATATCATTCAATTCAATACCAGGAATTACAGGAACGCCTACATTTTTCATCATTACTCTCGCAGTGACTTTATCTCCCATGCTAGAGATTGAGCGTGGATTTGGTCCAATCCAAACCAATCCTTCTGCAACTACAGTACGTGCAAAGTCTGCTCTTTCAGATAGGAATCCAAATCCTGGATGAATTGCTTGAGCTCCGACACTTTTTGCTGCCGCAATAATTGCCTCTATGTTTAGATATGTTTCAGCAATTGTATTTCCGCTTAATTCAACTGCTTTATCAGCCATTGAAACAAATAATGAATTTTTATCGTTGGATGCAAAAACTACTGATGTGGTTAATCCTACTTCCTTGCAAGATTTGATAATCCTACAAGCAATTTCTCCTCTATTTGCTATAAGAACAGATTTGAATGGATGTGTTGCTCCATTCATCCAATTTTCGGTCAACTGTACCTCCCCCTATTTACCCCGTCCACACACACTTTTATCACGATTCAGGAATCCAGTCTGGTTTTCTTCTATCTATAAACGAACTCAACCCTTCTTGCCCTTCCACTCCACCGCGCATATTACTTGTCAACTCAACAGTATATCCTCTTAATTTTTCATCAGATTCATTCCACCGATCTAGTGTCAAAGTCAGTTGCTTTGCTTTGTATACACCATTCGGGGCACTGGTAAGTACTTCCCCGATAATTTTTTGAATTAAATCATCTGCATCTGAATTATTTTTTACGATGTCATCTACCAACCCAATTCT
>CAYSJV010000005.1:6071-38568 GCA_964431435.1 uncultured Candidatus Poseidoniales archaeon | reverse complement strand
ATTGTTCGATGTACTCGGCGCTGAACTTGAAGATATTGGAGAAGAAGTTGGAGAAGATTTAGGTGATGGTGACGATGGAGACGATGGAGACGACGAATATTACATGCACGAAGATCCGATGTTTGAATGTGATGACGGTGAAATGATTCACATGTGGTCGGTCAATGATGACTGGTTCAATTGTAATGATGAAAGTGACGAGTTCGTTCAAAAATTGGATGTATTTTACCACCAAACATCTGACTGGGTTGATAATAGAACATTTGTTTGTGGTTCAGGCACAGTATCTGAAGTATCTTTCGAACTTCTAAATGATGACTGGAATGATTGTGAAGATGGAAGTGATGAGCAAATATATGACGACAATTGGGAAGAAGTCAATTGGTTTGACTGCCACAATGGTGACCAAATTTGGATGCATCAAGTCAACGATGGTTGGGATGATTGTGAAGATGGTGAAGATGAAGGGGATTATGTTCCAAGTGATGTAGCATTAATACCATCACTTGGAGTTCACGCAAGGCATCTTAATTCCGAATCTGTTTACACTGTATCTTGGTCATTGTTCAATTGTGATGATATGTCTATTTTTAGTTCATCAAGCACTGATATCCAAAATGGTAGCGAACATGTTGACGAATTATGGGATGATCTCAACGATGATGGTGAATATGAAGTGATAGGGTTATACTACTCCCCCCCTGAAATTATGCTATATGACCTTCATCCTGGACACTATTGCCTTGATTATCAACTGTATGAAAATGGTGCTTTAGTATGGACATCAGATTATTTAACTAGTTACAACCATCAATACGGTAGTTTTGTTTGGGGTGAACAAATAAATCATATAAATGCCAACGATGATCTTGGAGATGCATATGTTTATGTTGATCTAGATAACTTAAAAGATACAGAAAATTACACAATTGAATGGACGCTAACAAGCAGTTCTGGACCTTTTAACCAAGATGGCTATGTACCAGTCAACAAACATTGTAATGATTGGGGAGACCAAGAAGTACACTGTTGGGGAAATGCTGAAGCACATCATGATGGATTAGAAAAAGGAGAGTACTGCTTTGATATCGCTCTTGTTGAAGATAGCAACCCTACAGAACATATCGCTACTGAGCAAGACTGTTTCGAAGTTACAACAACTCTCGGAGCAAAAATAAGGACAATTGCAGAAGCGTTCATGGATGTTGGTGAAGATTTAGAATCGATGTTTGAAAGCTTTGGTGCAGATCTTGAAGAAATTATGGATGACATTGAAGGTGATTTTGTTCTTGAAGATGGCGGCGGGGTTATGTTATGGAATAATGACATGAAACGTTTCGTTGGAATTTTAATCTGGGCAGATTCTGGTAATGGCAACAAGATTTTCTTAGGGCCTGAAACAAGTGGACACGATGAGACTAATGATGCATTGAGTTCAAAACAAATTAGTCTTGTTTACTTAGTCGGTGAAGCAGCAGCAACAGCTCAAGATAGTGCTGTAGAAGAAGATTCGATTTCTGAATTAGTAGATGCTACAATGCATGATACCACAATTCTAGAAGAACTCGGATATGATCCTGTAACAGATTCTAGTGATGCAGCAAACACATTGGAAGCGGAATCAGAGGAGAGCTCAGACAATAAAGCTGATGCTGTTAATACTGAGGGAGACTTGCTAGGATTACCAGCAATTTCTTTACCAGCAACTTTGGCAATATTGACCTTTGCAGCAATATTGGTTGGAAGAAAGCAAGAATGAGCAATGGTTTTGCACATCATGGTGCACCTAGTGCACCATGGGTGCAGTAACCTCTCGCATACCAGCGGCTTTGCGGTTGGGTGTAGTAGCACTGTTAGTGCTTAGTGCCTCATCTGCAATGTGGTATACTGTTACAGCAAAGGGTAACTATACTGAGGGCATGAATAGGGAACCAGGATTCATTGCAAATTATATTGTTGATGATTCTGATGAAACGATTGAAATTCAAATTGTTAATGCAACCCCTATGTTTGCTTATTGGAATAAAAGAGTCTCATTTGTAAATGACACCGATACAGATAGCAGCAGCCCTTCTGAGGCCCAAGAATCTATGTTAGATGAAGTAAGGATATGTATGTCTTGGATTTTTGCAATTGTTATTTTCACTGAAGTATTAGCATTACTATATGATAATCGGTGGTCTCGAGCTGTAGCAATTATTGCTTGGGTGATAGGACTTCTTGGTTTTGTAATGCTTGTTCCTTTTGGAATTATAGGTGATTTTGGGGGAGGAGAAGATGATGAATCTAGAACTACGGGTGGATTTGATACTGGAAGTGACGACTCTGCAAGTGAAGAGGAATTTGCACACTTCACATTTGAAGATGGATTAAATTTTGGTAGACCTTTAATCGAGTATACTTTTGTTACAGACGGTTTTGATCTAGGGCTTGTTCCTGCAGAAAACAGAAGTCAAGTAATTGAAAATGCTCCTGAAAGTGGAGATCCACATTATGATTCTAGAGTTCGATTTGAAGGAGCAATATCTCTAGACAATGGCCCTTGGCTATCTTATTGGCTATCTATTCCACTTGTGTGGGTACTTGTTTCACGCTCAAAGATATTTATTGCTAAGTCCAAAAGTGAAGAAGAATAACTACAATTCATCTAAATCTAACATTTCTGGAACGCCAACTTCCTCTTCAGGAGTTTCAGCACTTTCTATCTCAGATACACTACCCCATGATTCTACAATTTCCATTTCTGCAAATTTCTTTCTCCTTTTTTGTACAATCAAATTGACTATGACTACAAATAGTGCTGTTAATATAATTCCACTCATTGCTATTCCTTCAGTACTACCCAAAAATTCAGAAATAACCAATTCTTTCGATATTATCTCTATAGGTGGTGACAAGATTATTTCATGATACCTATTATCTATGTCCATGGCAATAACTCTAACTTCAGCATATCCCAAATACTTAGGCTCCCACATTACTTCTGCAGTCCAGATTCCATCATTAGCAAAAGTATCTCCGTTTTCACCATCATCATACAAATTAACCACTACAGTTTGATCTTGTAAAGTAATTTTTGCGGTTATATTTTCTGTAGTATTATCAGGATCAATTAATCTCACTGTAATCCTTGTTAATGTTGGCTCGTTTGCATTGAATATATCCGGATGGACATCTAATTCTGTTAATATGGGTCGACTAGATTCTATTTCGATAGTAGTTTCTATTTCATCCCATTCTCCTGTTTCATCAGTAACTCTCATTTTAATTAAATAAACTCCTGGGTCCAAATCATTCTTTATCAAATCTGATTCTGAACCCATTGTCTGCCATACGCCATTAATCTCCCCTCTCCAAAGATAAGATGCAATATCATCATCAGCATCAGTTGACTCATTTGCAGTCAACCATATTTCTTGTCCCGCAGGAAATAGGTATGAATTTGATGCAGCGCTATACTGTGCATTTGGTGCATTTATTACTCCACTTGGTTTTGAGGTTGTAACAGTAATCATCATTTCTACTGTTGAAAATTTGTTGGTTTCATCAGTCATTACGATTTTTATTGCATGACTTCCTGATGGCAGATTCAGAATTTGTATTTCTGCAGGATTTGCATTTTCTAATTCAGTAATTCCATTTACAATTAATGTGTAAGAAATGTTGTCCCCATCATAATCTATACTATTTGTTAAATCAACTTCAATGTCATCACTTGAAAGATATGGTGGGTTTTCTACAGGGCTATCTACTACAATTGTCGGTGCGGAATCAGTAACTAATATTGAAACTGATTTACTAACTGGAGTATTTACACCATCACTTATTTGCAAGGTGATAAGGTGATTTCCTGCAGGTAATCTTCCGCTCCAAAACCACCATTCAGAATTTAATGTTCCTAGGATATTACTTGACCACTCAATACTCAACACATCTGTACTTTCATTTCCAATAATTGCATTACAGTACAACCCTTCTGTGACAAATGAATCACAACCTGTATCCCAGTCTCCGCTTCCAATTGCACTGAAATATATCAAATCAGCACTACTAACTTGCGTGCCATCATTCGGGCTTTGAATTAGCACCTTAGGTGGACTATTCTCAACATCAACAATCAAGGTTTCTTCAGCCCAATCTTCTTGATGCCCAGCAATATCGTCACTCACTCGTAGCGTAATCAAATGAATTCCCCGAGTCAGTTTGTCTTGTAATACTAGGAATTCAGAACCACTACCCTCGGATAAAACCCCATCAAGACTTGAAATCCATTCTACTCTAATTTCATCACCTTCAGCATCTACTGTCATTGATGCATTGAATGTAATCATTTCTTCGGAGTAGTTACTTTCTCTAGATATTGTAAATTCAGGTACAGGCAATTCATTGTATAATTCAACATTTACTTCGAATTCTACTAAATTTCCTACAACCCCATCATCAATTATTATCTTCAAAAGAAACTCATTCCAAGGTGAATCTGAAAATGAAACATTCCAATTTTGGGAACAAGAAAATGTTTTACTTCTGAAATCACCTTCTATTCCCCAAAGCAAGTCACAATCCAGTGAATCACCTTCAGGATCTGTAGTTCCGCTAGCATTAATTGATACAATTTGTGTCCAAGGAATTGTTAACACACCAGACTCTACACTTGGATTGATTATAATTTCTGTAACCGGTGGTAGATTAGTAAGAGTAATTACGCGCGTTTCATTGACACAATAATTTCCATCACAAATTTCTAGAGTTATGGCATGCTCTCCGTCTGAAAGACACCCCTCATTTGAATAAAGAGGATCATTGACAGACATAATTGAATGATTTCCAGAACCAGTATCACCTTGGAAACATGCATCATAAATATCCCCATCAATATCACTTGTCCATGAATATGTCAATACATCATCATCAAGATCCCAGGATTCAGTAGCATTGAACAAAATTTGAGCACCACTTGAATATATTTCATTATGTGATGGAGTCTCCCAAATAATGAATGGTGCTTGGTTAGCTAAATCTAGGTAGCAATATACAAATTTGTGGCCATTGAAAATAATCATGCCTGTAGTATTTGTTGTACCTGAATATTCACAATCAATTGTTACTTCAGCCCAAGCACTCGAACCCACATCAGTCCATTCTCTAGCTATATAATCAGATAAATCATAACTTCCATAATAGTTAGTAGTAGCCACCACTCCGGAGTTGAATTGATTGAATGAAATACTAATTGAAGAAAATGGAACCCCCCTCAAATTTTGATTTACAATCTGTACGTTGATGTCGTATGCCTCTTCAATAGAACTTCCTGAAGTAATCGTTGCCATTGTAAAATCAATATCTATTGGATTGTGTAGATGTAGTAATGAATTGGCATCAGTTATATCGATTGCAACTATTGGGTTATTTCCTGACATCACACTTCCATCTCTTAGTCCTGAAAAATTAACATTTGAATTCTCTATTCTAATACTGCCTTCACAAATATCATTTTCGCCTTTCAAATTCACATGATTTAATAGATTCATACAACCATTATTACTAATTATATGACTATTGGAAAGTGATGAATACAAACTAGTGCCACTTGCATCCCAATACAAACCATTCCCTGAAGTCGTTGTTCCTATAATGTTTAGATTATCTATAATAGCAGATGTCCCAATCATTTTGACAATGGGTCCAGTACGGTTTAATTCCATATGAGCCCTATCAATTGTAACACTACCTTGGTGTAATAGCCCAGAATTATCGGCGTACAATCCAAATCCATCATTTCTTGGATTAAATGCAGCAATATTCCAAAATTCTAGATCTATGCTATCTATCAAATGAAAACCACCGTATGCATCATCATTTGATGTACAATTAAAGCAACTTACATTACCACTATTAGATTGGACATCATTGGATTTATAATATGAAAATCCAGAACCCCTCTCCGCAGAAATTGCAGAATCACCATTAGTGGTTGATGTGACATTTTGCAAGATTACATTTCTTGAGTCATATACATAAACTCCAGACCAACCATTGTTTTCTGTTAATATGTTAGAAGTATGAACAGTTGCTCTTGAGATATACACACCATATTGTGAATTATTGTGTAAATACCAATCATCACCCGAACCAGCTCCATTTTTTACCATAATTCCATAACCAGGTGATTCACTCACCTCTATATCTGTAAGTACAGGAGCATAACTTGTGCTTCTGAGTAATATTGAAGCAGAGCGTTCACCACCACCTATTTTTCCACTGTTTATCACGGTTGCATTTCTGATAACGGTTGTAGAATCAATTAGGTACCCTACAAACCCAGGTACAGGGTTATCTTCGATTAACACATCCTCAATAATTGCACCACTTGTATTGACTTCTATTGCTGCAACTGCTTGTCCTTGAGTAGTTGCATTAGGACCTCCAGTACCCTTTACCACCAATCCTTCGAATTCAGCACTGACGTAGTTTGTATAATTCATAGGATCGTATTTGTCAATTTTAATTCCATACATCACACTATTCAATATTTCAGCATCTCTTACAACAATTCTAGTAATTAGAGAATCATCAAAATGGCGTACCCAGATACCATTATCACATTTGTCAATGAGTAATCCATCAAATAATGCGATTGAATCCATCATCCAAATACCAGTAGGAATTGATTGAATCGCCCCAGAAATATTTGAAATAGACATATTTCGATATATGCCACCCGAACCTTTCCAGAAATTTACACCTCTCGTGATTAAATTATCAATAACTACATTTTCGATTATTGGTGCAGAATGATTTCCTACCGAAATTCCAATCCCATATCTCCAAGTGTATGAACCCGGATGAAGATCTTGTCCACCATCTTGTATAATCAAATCATAAATCCTTGGAGATGCAGAATCAAACAAATCAATGGCAACATAATCCGCATTATGGATTGTTATGTTATGCATTACAGTATCTCCGCCAAACATTGTAATGCCCCATAATGAATTTCTAATTGTTAAATTATTCAGTACACTCCCTCTTCCCGTGGAGTTTTGATCAAATAGGATGCCTTCATGATCATTAGTTCCAGATCTTTCCATCACCACTGGACAATTTTTTGTTCCCTGAATTACTAGCCTACCATCAACATAAATTCTAACACCACCATCCATGAAGATTTGTGTACATGCATTAATTACTAATTCGTCGAAATTACTTACAAAGTAATCTTGAGTTAGAAAAACAGTACCACTCCAAGTAGTGGTTGTTTTAGATATGGTATTCTGAATTTCAAGAACCCCATCTTCATTAAGATACTTTTCAGTCTCTTGATTTAGAGTATTAGATAGTACGAGATTTAGTGATGAAAGTAGTAACAATAAAATTAGCGAATACACTTTCATGGTACTTGGTCTATGGATTCGCATGAGTTCGCCTATCCCTCAACCTATTGTATGATTTCGGTTAGCCGTACTTTCGTTGCATCCAGCATATTTTCTTTAATTTAGTAAATTATGCAGTTTTTTAACAATATTTCTAGTAGCATTGGAACATTCTGCGGATTGCAAATTTTTTGCACATTCTCTCCAAGCAATTAATTTTTCATTAGGAAATAAATCACCCTTCCAGTACCATCTTAAGGCCCTAATTCTTCTTCCGTTTTGATTATTATTTGTATTACCCCATGATTTGATTTCTTTTGTAAGATTGTCTAGAATTGTATTTTTATTTTTATCGGGCCCCTTTTCTATCATCACTAACAGCATCCCACATCTTCGAATTGAATTTTTTATTTTTCCTAATTCATTTATCATATTTTCAATTACATCTGATGTTAGATTATTTTGAGAATAAAGAGTCTCTCTACATTTCATCTCCCAAATAAGAGGGTCATCTTTTTGAGTCAATGTCATCAAGTCTTTTCGAATTGTTGTTGCGTTCTTCCAGTCAGACTCTGCAACTGCAATGCTATGTTGTAAAATTGCGATAGTTACGATTAGTGTTTTTTTAGATTCGCCAAAGATACTCGAAGTATCTATCTCTGTAATCATTTGTTTAATTTTATTTATATCATTTATTTTTTCATGTGGCAGTCTATCTACAATTTTCCTAGAGATTTCTGCAACTTTAATCTTTGAACATGTCATTGGATCTGCAGAATCTATAGCATCATTGATTAGTTGTGTTGCTTTTTCCTCATCTCCATTTAATCTGCAAAGTCTTGATTTAATTTCAAGCCATTGACTATGATCTTTTTCAATATGTTTTGCATTTTCTATTAATTCTTCTGCAATATTCGTCTCTCCTCTATTTAGTGCAATTTTTGTCGCAATAACCCAAAGGCTTCCTATTTCCGGACGTACATTTAATGCCTCATTTAATACAACTGATAATGTTGCAGAATCTGCATTTTCAACTATATCCATGTTCAAATCAATCCAATTTTCTAGATCTTCATAGTCCGCATTAACTCTGTGATATAATTCTAAACTCCGAGCCCACTCATCATTAAATCGAGAAAGGTTTTCTGCAATTTTAAGGTTAATCAATTTTGTTTCCTCTTCACCCCACTGTGCTCTTCTGACATTACGTATTAGATGTTGCAATTCAATTTTAGAGGGCGACTTTTCATCCTCTTTCATAATCCATCTTACAAGTGCCCGCTCATCTAATTCTCCTACTTCTTCTTCCATTCCCAAGATGTGTGTGTCTATTGGTATAGATAGAGCGGCTAATTCATCTAACGCATCAGAAATATCTTCATCTAATTGGGATAATATATTGTCCGAAATAAATTGTTGAACATCTTTTGACTTTTCAGGAAGCTCATCGGATGCTCCTGCAATTTGTAGGGCCAGTGGATGTCCACCCAATATTTTAGATATGTTCACCCTATCGATTAGTGGAATTTCCAGATCTAGTAGTTCTGCTGCATCCGAGGAATCTAACCCATCTAACCTTATTTCATTCCAATCTTGGATTGGTGCAGGTGCTCTACTTACTAACAATATCATAGGACTTTTTGGATTTTCTAAAAGGTTTTTCAATAGATTGTTTATACCATCCATATGCCTTTGATGAATATTTTGAACCTCATCTAAAATCAGTAAGTCCTCAGATAAATTATCACAAATCCAATCTGACGCTGAGTTAGATTCAGAAGGGACTATATCTTCTCCAGTCCAAATTTTCATTATAGCCTCAATATCAGTAAATTTAGTTACTGTACCCCATCTTACTGTATGTTTTTCAATTAAATCTTCAGCAAGGTTTCTGGACAATGCAGATTTCCCTATTCCTGGCATACCTATCATCAACAATTTTTTATCAGACTTGAGTATATCTACAATGTCTTCTTTGATTTTATCTCTACCAATTATATCTACTAATGGAGGAAACTCTCCAATTAATGAAAATTTCTTTTTCTTTCTTGGTTTTATTTCACTACTTTGAGTTTTGTTAAATTCTTCATAGCCTTTTTTGGTAAGATGGTACACTTTACGTTTCCTTGAACCCCCTCCAATTACGTGTGCAGTTCTCGATTTCACCACCCCATCAGTTTCTAGAGAATTAATTGGTTTATGCAAAGCCGATCTCACAACCCCAAGTGCTTCTGAAATACCCGGTAATGATATCTCCCTTGGTACATCCCATTCAAATTCTAATTCCTTTGAAAATTTACCTAACCAACATAAGATTCTGGTCTGAGCGGGTTGTCGCATATGACATTGTGATAAGGCGTGGGTTCATGTTGGTTCACCTTCTCTGATGATTCAAGATGCCAGTAGATTCATCCACTACAGAATTTCCGAAATCGCCCGGAGTCTACTTGTTTAAGGACTACAAGAACCATGTTTTGTATGTTGGAAAGGCTAAAAGAAGATGGTCAAGTAGCATATAATTTACCTAATGGGAAAATAATTGGAAAGGCTACAGATTTAAAATCAAGGGTTAATTCATATTTTTCAAAAAATCCAGATAGACAAATGATACCAAAATTGATATTTGAATCAAACAATATCGATTATATTTTGACTAATAATCCTTCAGAAGCACTTTTACTAGAAAGGCAATTAATTTTAGAACACAAACCCAAATTTAATTCTAGATTGAAGGATGATAGATCATATCCTTACATTGCTATAACTAATGAAGAAATTCCTCGGATACTCTATACCAGAAACCCACCTTCTGATGCAAAAATATGGGGACCTTTTACAGATGTAAGTGGAGCGAAGAAAGTTATACAATTACTTAGAAGTCATTTTGGAATAAGAGATTGTCCAAGGCTTTTACCTCAAGGTTGCCTTTCAATGCACATCGGACTATGTGCTGCACCATGTCTAAATTCTGAAGGATATAACGAATTAGTCAACACTGCATGCAATGTGCTTGACGGAGATGCAGTAGATGTAATGAACAAGTTAGTGGCTGATATGAGTGTTCATTCACGAAAAATGGAATACGAACTAGCTGCAAAAAATAGGGATTTGATAAGAGCGATTCAAAGCACATTGTCTCAGAAAATTATTACCAGTAGATTTTATCGAGATTGTGATGCGATTGGATTTGCAAGTAGAGGGGATATTGGAGTAGTAACTATATTACACGCTAAAGATGGTATCGTTCAAGGACAACAAACATGGCCTCTAATTCACAGAGGAGATTTATCGGAAACAATAGTTCGATTCATATGTGATTATTATGCAAATAGAACACCCCCCAAACAAATTATTACTCCAATTATTGTTGAAGAAATGGTAATGAAATGGTTATCAGAAAAAAGGGGAAATAAGGTAGATATGCGTGTGCCCAAAAGAGGGGTATTTGCAACACTAAGGGATCTAGCAGATCAGAATGCAGAAGTACATATCTCTCGTTTCCAAAAACAAAGTACTGGTAGTTTAGAACTTAGAGCAGCAGAAGAATGTGCAAAACTTCTTGGAGTTGAATTATTGGATAGTGTTGTTTGTTTTGACATGGCCCAATTAAAGGGGGAATATCGAGTTGGAGCATGTGTGCATTTTCGTAGTGGAAGACCCAATAAATCCAGTTACAGATATTTTGAAATAAAAACAGGTGCGATAGATGATATTGGAATGATGAAGGAAGTAGTTGGTAGATGGTTAAAGAAGCAAAAAGTTTGGCCAGATTTATTGCTAATTGATGGAGGAAAGGCTCACTTAAATGCAATCAATAATCTGCTAGAGGAAAATGGATTAAATGAACGAATATTGTTGGCTGCTTTAGCAAAGAAAGAAGAGACATTACATCGTATTAATTGCAATCCAATAGTACTAGATAGACGCGGCAGATTACTCGTACATGCAAGAGATGAAGCTCATCGACATGTCAACAATTTCCATAGAAAAGTAAGGGGTAGAAAATCTCTACGTAATCCACTTGAAGAGATTGAGGGACTAGGTGCAAAAAAAATTCAATCTCTTATGGTTCATTTTGGAGGGAATAAAAGCATTAAGCACGCAACACTTGAACAACTCAAAAATGCACCAGGTGTAGGTAAATCACTTGCAAGTAGAATTTACGATTATTTCCACCCTAGATAATTAGTACATAAATTGGCTAATATCATCATCCAAGCCGCCACTACCACCACTTCTTGATGTTACAGGAGCTGGCATATCCCAACCATCATTGTAACCAGGAGCACCACCATATCCTGCAACGGTTGAGAGTTGTTTGTTCCTAGATGCGCTATGTGTTGCTTTTTCGAAGTCTCGTTCTAATTGGGTTGCTTTCTTCTTCCTTTTTGCTCTTCTTCGCATAATTAGCATTCCTACCAAACCAAGTACTACTCCAAGATACATTCCAATTTCACCTAGTATAAACGTCCATCCAATAACCACTGTAAAGTAAATTGTATCGACTTGATTTTTTGTTGGTAATGTGTAAACTAACTGTTGTTGCCCCCCAACTCTCTCCATCTTTGCATTTCCATTTTCAGATGTGAAACTTTTGAATCCTATTCCAGGTGGGAATTTGACAGTTAGCATAACATTAGGTGCAAAGTCAACTACACCAGTGCTTAAGTCAGGACCTTCTATTTCAATAGAGAAAGGAGATCCTTGATCACTAATTTCGAAACCTTCACCTGTACTAGCTACTCCTGGCACTAATTGAGCAGCACTGTTTACAAAATTTTGTGTAATTCTAAATAGAGGACTTGAATACATACTTTTTGTATTAATATTGATTCCTTGCTGACCATCTACATTTGTATATTGAGCGTGAACGGTTCTAGGAAGTAGATTCAGTCTAAACACAATTGGATCACTATCATCTACTCCACCAGATAAACTTCCAATTGTTAATTTACTCGTTACTTGTATTCCTGACAGATCTACTGAAAACCCTTCTTCAGTAGTTCCCATCTTGTGTATTTCATCAGTTAATATGCCTCCAATGTTATTGGCAAAATCAGTAAGTCCATTTTGAGTTACTTCTAGTTGCAAATCCTTTCCTGCTACATCTACTGATGTACTGTAAAGAGGACCGCCGCCATTTGCCTGACTCCTTCCTGAAATATCCAACATTAGCCTTAGTAAATCTGAAGGAACAGCTTCCATCTCAATTGTGTTTGAACCATCATTGATGTCTAGTATTCCATCAGGAATTCCTAATCTATACAACTTCAATTCAACAAATCCCCCCAATTTCAAACTTACTGCTTTAGACCATTCATCTATATCTAAACTTGAAAAGTCTATGTTGACATCTACTGCGGCACATGTTTGTTGTGTACTAGTACAGATTACATTTCCATTTTCATCTTTAATATCATGTTTCCAATCCCAAGGGTTTGCACCACCAATAGATATTTCTGAATTACTTGTTCCCTCAATCAAATGACTAAGTGTTAGAACTTCTCCACCATCTGAATGTCTTACCCAAGCTGGCAAATATATGTTCAATGTTATTTCAGTAGGAGGTAAATCCTGGGGAACCATATCTCCAATGAAGCTTTCACCTAAATCTATACCAAGTTTTACATTTGAATTTAGGATGTCTTGTAAATCTGAATTAGAAAGAAGAGATAGGTCCAGTGGTAAATCTTGCTCTTCTGTTTGTTTTTGTGCAACATCTAATATTCCTAATTGGAATGGACTACTTTTGGATTTCAGTAATACTGGGTAATCACCATTCATTGCATCGGGGCCGCGTAAACAATAGTGACTATGAATGCCTTCTCCCAGTCCTAGGGCTGAGCAGGTGGTCCCTTGGGTATGGGTGAACTCTAGACCCCCAGACCCGTCTTCATACCACTCGAAATCAGGCATTGATACTTCCTGACCACTCGATAAGAAGCCTTCTAAGCCACTAGTCACTGATTCTGTAGGCATATTAGTTGCTATTGCACTGAGATTTGCAATACCATTGTGATGCACTAATCTAATCCCATCACTTGTAACCCATGGAACTTGAGCATTGCCAATATCATTCACTACATTAAATCCCCAATCATTCATTGTTTGTCCATCAATATAATGTAAACCTACTAACATTTCAACAGTTACAGCGTTTTCATTTCGCATGTCCATATTTAATGTCACACTAACTCCTTTGTCATTTGCTGTGTCAATATTTACGGGATTTTCAATAGAATTGCCAGCGCTTACTTCAAGCCAAATATCATGATTATAATTTTCTGTACCAGCACCATCTAAGTTGTCCAATACCCATTTTCCTGCCATGTATCCATGATTTGTGGCCGATGTACGTGGAACAGTAACGCCCTCACAATTCGCTCCAGAATTTGGTAAATCATCTTGACAGGTAGAATTTACGCTTCCAACACTTGAGAATGTCGCATAATCCGGAGGATGAATTTCGAAAATTGATTTATGGCCAGGTGATGCAAAAATTTGGAAATTACTTGTTATTTGGGAACCCATAATTAACAATCCTTGATATGTCCTTTCTATATCTAATTCAGGACTATCCGCAATATTGAGTGCCGCTGCATCCAGTGTGATTGTAGCAGATGTATGGATGCAAATTGGAGGATAATATGGATCCGCAGCGCTATTCCCTTCTGCAGCAGAATCAGTATTTTCATCTACACTACACGAGATAGTGCCCTCTCCTCCTGCATCTGTTTGGTCAACGTAATATGCTCCAGATTCAGTTACTGTACCAAATCCTGCACCAACACTCTCAACGTTCCCTTTGGCATTTTCTAAAACTAAATTTTGGATACTGTCACCTTCACCTGCAGGAGTAATACTGAAGAAATTTCTCAAATGATCAGCAGGTAAACCCGCACCTTCTGAATCGTTGCCTAAAAATACACTAGATGCACCTAATGTGTCTTTATTGAATTCATGCATTCGCCATTCCATATCGAATTTGATTACGGACGTATTCACCATTTCTATTGAATAGAGCCCATATACCCATTCTTGTGAATTAGGGGTACCATCTTGCAAACTATTCCACCCATCACAAATACCACCCAGAGGTATTACAGGTGGCCCAGGCCACTCATCACATGGGTCACTACCATCTCTTCCAACTAAATCTTCAGGTGGAATCAATGCACCAGATACTGGTGCAAAACTAACAACAATCATCAAAGAAATCAGCAATAGGCTACAAGTTGTTGTTTTGTATTTTTTGTGGAATTTATTCATCTTCAAAGTAATCACGCTATGTACCTCGCATAAGATGTTCCCTTAACATGCTTTTTTCATATCAATTCACTCGTCCAATTGCTCCGAAGGAGAGGATATGGTATGTCAAATTCTGATTTAAATCTGCATTTTCGTGCCATGGAAGGCCTGAATAACCCCCATCAACGCATGTTCGAAGGTCTTAATTCATTGTTGAATGAAGCCAAATTAAACTCTCTTTCAAAAAATGATATTTTGAATAATTTACCTAAGAGATGGGAAAGATACGGAGATTTGATTTTATTTCCAAAAAATTCGTTTTCAGGGGATGAAATTAGTGATGTATTGGATGATGATTTTTGGATGATTATAACAAGAGCTTTGAATGTATCTAAGATTGGGATTCAAGGTGAAATAAAAGGGGAGTTTCGTCAAAGTGGTGCCCATCTTGTCTTTGGAAGGGATGCTAATGTGGAGCATATTGAGAACGGAATCATATATTCTTTTGATGTGACTAAATGTATGTTTTCATCTGGAAATATTTCAGAAAGAATCAGGGTAGCACAATTTGATTGTGATGGTGAAGAAATATTGGATTTATATGCAGGAATTGGATATTATACTCTACCATTATTAGTACACAGCAAATGCAATCATATACACTCCTGCGAATGGAATAAAGAAGCTTCAGATTCTTTAATTCAAAATCTCTTGAGAAACAATGTAAAAGATAGGTGTAGCGTATATGTGGGAGATAACAAGGTTACAATTCCCTCTTCACCAGTTATCGGAAATATGGATCGAGTATTTCTTGGCCTACTTCCATCATCTAAGGAGGGGTGGTCTCTTGCACTACTGTCATTGAAGGAAAATGGAGGAATGATTCATTTGCATGGAAATTCCCCAGGTAAAATGGAACATGATTGGGCTCAAAATATAATTAAGCAATTATCCGTACTTTCGAAGAGCCTTGGGAAAAATTGGAAAATATCGTTACAACATTTGGAAAAGGTCAAATGGTATTCTCCTCATGTAAGACATGTAGTTTTAGATATAATATGCGAAACGCAACAGAATCGTTATTAAATTAAAATAAATCTAATTGTAATTCAAGAAATGTAAACATGAAAATAGATATGAATTGATATACATGTGTCATTCGGAGTCTATTTTATGGATGGGGTGACAGATCCGGAAATGCTAAAGAATCGAGCATTTTACAAACTCGGAGAATTCACACATGATAATAATTTCAAATTAGTCATAGCAGGGCTCGTATTCT
The DNA here is from genome assembly GCA_964431435.1 of uncultured Candidatus Poseidoniales archaeon. Classification (GTDB taxonomy): domain Archaea; phylum Thermoplasmatota; class Poseidoniia; order Poseidoniales; family Poseidoniaceae; genus CAYSJV01. The sequence continues at coordinate 22,665 of CAYSJV010000005.1, read as the reverse complement.
GTATTACCCTTTCCTCTCTAATTTTGATGAGTCCTAATTGGGCCGAAGCATGGGGTACTGGGGATTTAGAATCTGTTGAAGCATATTCAGCGATTAACGAAGTATTTCCTAAAGCAGGAGAATCATTTACATTAATTGTACACCATGATTCATTGAACCATACTGATGTAAAATGGCAATCTGCAGTGATGGGTGCTTTGGCTGAATTTGAATCAAATGAGCAGGTTACAATACAATATTCATGGAACGCATCACTCTCATCACAAGATGATGTAGTTTACTTAGATGAAGATGGTTCGATGTGGACCCGAAATATAATCAAAATCGATCTTGACCGTAAAGCTGCAAAAACTCTCTATAACGAATTAGAATCTTCTGTTGTGATTGAAAGTGGATTTGAGGCATGGAAAACAGATGGAACAGCAATAGAAGCAACATTTGATGCTAGAATTCAAGACGATTTAGTCACAGCAGAAATTGTTTCAGGCCCACTTTCATTGATTATTCTTGGAATAGTGTTTGGTACAATTATTGCAGCACTATTACCTCTTGGCATTGGTATTTTGACGGTGCTTGCTGCAATGGGTGTTACCATATGGCTATCTAATGTGACAGATGTAACACAATATGCTTTGAATATTATTACATTAATTGGAATAGGCGTTTCTATTGATTATTCATTATTCATGGTTAATAGATTCAGAGAGGAGTTGGGCCGGGGTAGAGATACAAAAGTTGCAACAGCAATGACTGTAGCAACTGCCGGTAAAGCAGTCTTCTTTAGTGGAGTTACTGTGGCAATTGGACTTATGGGGATGCTATTTTTCAAAAATACGGGTCTTCCAAGCTTGGGTATTGGAGGAACCTTGGCAGTTACTATAGCAATGGTATATTCATTGATTGTACTTCCTGCAGTATTATCTATATTAGGTCCAAAGGTGAGCAGTGGAAAGAGATTACCATTTTCTTTTAAAATTTCAAATGAAGATGGAGTAGGTGTCTGGTCAAAGATTGCGACTACTGTAATGAAATATCCATGGGCAATATTGATACCGACGTTGATAATATTGCTAGGAGCAGGATTACCATTTTTACAAGCAGAATTTTCAATGGCATCAAGAGATGCTCTTCCACCTCAAGATGAAGCTAGAATTGGTGCTGAACATGTGGATGAGAAATGGCCTCAATTAACTGCAAATGCTGCAATTGTGATGATTGACTTTGATGGACAAGATCCTTTCGATGAACAGAATATAAGACACATTAATGCTTGGATGAAAGACTATGAACAAAATGATTCTAGAGTTAAAGCAGCATATGGTTACGCTTCCCCAAATTCAATGTGGACCGAAGAACAGGTTGTTGAATATTGGATAAATGGAACTACTCCAGATGGTTCAATAATGCCACGTGAATATATTGAAAAACAGTTTGTTGCTGAGAATATAACACAAGTTATTTTTTCATTAAATGGGGATATGACCGATTCTAGTAGTCGTGAGTTTGTCATAGATATAAGGGATAATCGTAACGAATTCCAAGAAGAACTTGTAATTGGAGAGTCTGGAAGAGTAATGGTTGCTGGATTTGCAGCACTAAGCCAAGATACTCAAGATGCAATTACTGAGAATCTTCCTCTAGCCCTAACTTTTATTCTCACTGCAACCATTCTCCTGATTTTTATGCAAGTCCGAAGCATCATCATTCCAATTAAAGCAGTTGTGATGAATATACTTTCAATTTCAGCCTCTTTCGGAATGTTAGTTTTTGTTTTCCAATGGGGATATGGGCAAGATTTGTTAGGTTTTACCCCGCAACCAATAGAAGTAACAAACCCCGTGATTATGTTTTGTATAGTGTTTGGTTTGTCTATGGATTATGAAGTATTGATGTTGTCACGTATTCATGAAGAATGGGAAAGAACGGGGGATAATACTCTTGCAGTAGCAAATGGTTTGCAAAGAACTGGGCGCTTGATAACAGGTGCAGCAGCAATAATGGTGGTAGTCTTCGGTGCTTTTGGTTTTTCTTCAGTTGTTATGCTGAAGCAAATTGGATTAGGTTTAGCTCTTGCAATTTTCATCGATGCAACGATTGTCAGAGCGTTAGTAGTCCCAGCAACTATGCGTTTAATGGGTAAATGGAATTGGTGGGCTCCGTCTTGGATGAAAAAGAACTGATATATTCATTCCTCTTCTAGAAATATTACTGGTGCAGGTATATCTGGTTTTTTGTTTGAATTAGTTTTATTATTGATCAAAACTGTTTCAGGTACCCAATGCAAATAATTGATCCACATAGCTATAATTGCAAGAATAGCGATGCCAACAGATGAAAGACAAAACCCCGCTCCCCACATCGCTTCTTCCAATCCTTCAGGCACTTTATCTTCAGCAACAACACAAAATCCGCTTCCAATAAAAAAAGAAATAGATGCTAACGTCCACAAAAGAGGAACTGAGAACCTCATAATAGCGTTAGAGGTTTTTGAAGCCATCTTAGTGTTCGCAAAGAACATATTGATTTAACTTATTCTTCTTCTGAATCACTGACTAAATCGATAAGAGGTAATTCCTCATTTTCATCTTCTGGAAGTTTTTCTAAATAGATGATTTTTTCTTCTACTGGCTCAGTTTCAATAACTTCTTCCTCATCTAACAACTCATTTGCCTCTTCAAATACATCACTTTTTATTTCTTTAGATGGATCTGCTTGAATTAGAGCCACCTCTATTCGAGCTAATGCCCTTTCAACTGCAGTTGCATTTCTATCATGCAATGATTTTCTGGCTTTATTGATATCAGAATCTGCATTTTCAAGTAATTTCATGGAATCTTTTTTCACCCACCCCTTATAGTTAGAAACCTTAGTTTTTTTGAGCTTTTTTCTTAAACTTTTTATTAAGAGTTCAGATTTATTTATTTCCTCTTCCATGTTCTCTTTAGCAAATTCTATCAATTTTGACCATATTTCTTTATGTTTATTTTTTGAAATACCTGTGATTTTTTCCCAACGATAGTTCCAGAATGATTCCCATGGATTTCTACCTATTGCAGAAACTAAATCAAACACTATTCTAGATCTACGTTCTAGGGAACCTCTTAACTCAATTCTATTGAGATAGCATGATGAAAATAAACCAAACCCCCAGTATGAATGACTGGCAACACTGATTTTCATGGTTGAATCACTTATTGAGAGAACCCAATCTTGTTCATCAAATTTCGGACACTTCTCAAACAGAGGTGGTTCATGTGGTCCGAATGCTCGAATCAAAGTGTCAGTAACATCACCAATCAATACAGGTCCACCTGAGCATGGATGATTTTTGTGTCTTAATACATTACCATTTTCATCAACTTTCATCAGAGGCTTCCCTTTCTTAACTTGTGCAAAAAGTATTGTTGATTCTATTCCTTCGTTCAAATCAACTAAAAGATTTTCATTGGCCATTTGATTTTATCAAAGGGGCAATTCGTAAAGAGTTTGTGTCAGGTTTGACATTAATTATCACTTCTAATTAAACGAGAGTTTCTTACGCTCTTTCCATGTGGGCCATTACGAGGGGTCTCATGGCTAAGAAAAAAACCAGTGCAAAATCCAAGTCTTCATCAAAGAAAGGAGGGTCATCAAAAAAGACCACTGGCGCTAAGAAAAATACACGAGCAATGGCTGCGAAAAAAGCAGCAGCAACTAGGAAAGCAAATGCACTAGCGAAAGCAGCTGCAGCAGAAGCAGCAAAGCGTTCACAGAGTATGAAAAAGGCATGGGAAACTCGAAAACGTAAGAAATTAGAGGCTGAGAAATTGGCTAAAAAAGAGGCCAGGGCACTTGCAGCCAAAAAAGCAGCAGCAACTAGGAAGGCAAATGCAGCTAAGAAAGCAAAAGCAGCTGCAGAAGCAGCAAAAACAGCCAAGAGAAAGTTGGCTGCGAAAAAAGCAGCAGCAACTAGGAAAGCAAAATCTGCAGCTAAGGCTGCCGAGGCTGCAATCAAGGCCGCAGAAAAAGCCGCAAAAGTTGCAAAGAGAAAGGCATCAGCAAAGAAGGGAGCAGCGACTCGAAAAATGAGAGCAGAGAAGAAGCGTATTTCAGAAGGTCGAAGAATCAAAGGACCATCTCTTGCAGATGTAATAAAAAGAGCAAAAAGTATGGGTAAAAAGTAATAGTTTACTTTTTTGACTTATTTTCACTCCCACAATCGTGCCGAGAAGAAAATATGGGCGTTTACGCAAAGTTGTCGAGTTACCTACAAAAAATAATTGCAGTCGTTGCCGTACAGGAAAATATTGTCCAATAGAGGGACATGAAGGAAACAAAATAACCCCCAATAAGGAATGGTCGGGGCCATCTAAGACGAGTAAGCAATCTTCAAAAAAGGGTAAATAATTAATTTAAAGGATTTTTATTTGATCCAAGTACCCAGTTTAATGCTTTTACAACTCCACGGAGTGCTGTGTAATTTCTTATTGCTTCAGCATTATCTCGCATGTTCATTTTTTTATCTTCAAAATGTTCTAACCATGCTTCCATAATACTTTCTGCTTCTGTCAACATAACCCTAATCTCATCATCATTACGCATCGTCTATCACCTGTTCTTCTTCCAACGAACCTCGACTCGATTGTGCTCTTTGATAAACCTCACGCAATGTTTGGTCACTAATCTCAAGATAAATTCTAGTTGTAGCAATGCTGGAATGTCCCAACAACCGTTGAATTGAAACTAAATCTGCACCTCGTTCCAACAGACCTGTGGCGAAATTATGCCTAAGAACATGAGGTGATAATCTTGTTCTTGGTATTGAAGCCTCATCTGCCAATTTATCCATCAATTTTTGTATACTTCGTGGAGTAATTCTATTTCCATGTTGATTTATGAATAGGGCTAATTCATCAGACTTCAATCTTTTTTTGCGGAGTTTAATCCATTTTTGGATAACTATCACAGATTCCTCTGTGAAAAGTACAAGCCGGTCTTTATTTCCTTTACCTCCTACAACTCTCGCACTCCTATCTTCGAGATCAATATCATGGAAATCTAGCGAGCATAATTCACTGACTCTAATCCCAGTATCAAGTAATATTGTAACTACCAAGTGCATCATAGGGTTTTCACTATTGTAGGCTGCTTCCCTAACTTTCTTTAATTCACTAGCAGTGAGAGTTCTTGGAATATGTTTCCCTTTATTTGGTCTAGATAAATATTCGGGAATCCCATACCCCACCCATTGGATAAGGTGGCTTACTGCTGCAATTCTAGCATTAATTGTACTACCTTTTAGATGTTGCATTGATTGTAACCAAATATCTAATCTTCCATTCTCGGGATTGATTCTTTGGGCAAGAGTTTGAAGAGTAATATTTTTTTTTCGTTTATTGACTCTGAATCCAAGCATTCTTCATCTGGTAATGCCATCGCAATAAATTTCCTAACCGCACAAAGATATGATTTAATCGTGTTATTACTCTTCCCTTCAGTTCTTAATTGTTGGTTCCAAGTTGATTCCCAAGGTAGTTTAGATAATCTATGTAATCTAACTGGTAAATTTGAAGTGTATTGATTATCAATATCCTCAACAGATGAGAAATTACCCGTACTTGCTTTCTGTTCGAACTCCATCTCTATACCTCGTCCCCGTCGTTATAGACGGTTGCATCCCACGCCCCTAGGCGAACTCCAACCACACTATCTGACTATGAATGCTTCGCGTGTTGTAATGGCAAATATACAGTATAGGGATAAAAAATCTAAATGCCAAGCAGGATTATGTTGTTTCCTTAGTATTCTCTGGAATTGGAATATTATTCACAATATCAGACCAAGAATCATTTTCTTTCTCTGAATCTTGTGTCATAATACCTTCTTCATTGAGTTCTACGTTTGTCACAAATGAATCTTCCATAATGAATTCAATGATTTCTCGTGCTACATTTACTTTTGATGCTCTTTCAATACCTTCTAGCCCCGGAGATGAATTAATCTCTAGAACTAGTGGCCCATCTTCTCCTTCAAGTAAATCTACTCCTGCAACTTTTAGTCCTAGTGTTTGCGATGCTTTGACAGCAATTTTAGCAAATTCGTCAGAAAGATCAACATTTTCAACAGTTCCATTTAAGTGATAATTACTTCGAAATTCTCTTCCTCTTGCTCTACGTCTCATAGCAGCAACAACTCTGTTGCCTACTACTAATACTCGTATGTCAGTACCATGACTTTCTTCAATATATTGTTGAACAAGAACAACTTGACCTGTAACAAGTAAAGCTTCAACAAGCGTTTGCGCCTCTCTCATAGTATGTCTGAGGAAAACACCTCTCCCTTGTGTCCCCTGACTCACTTTAATTACCACAGGCAAACCACCTGCTTTATTCACTGCTCGCTCAACATCATCAGAATTCCTCACATATACTGTAGTTGGAATTGGAATCTTATTTGCTGAAAGGATTTGACTTGCAAGCAATTTGTCTCTACTTTGTCTAATACCATAACTGGGATTGGTAGTATAAACATTCAACCCTTCAAACTGTCTAAGTAACGCAACACCATGTGCAGTAATTGAATGTCCAATCCTTGGCAGAACTGAATCATAGGCAATCTTAGAACCTCTGTGCAATATCTCCGGTTCACTTTTTCCAATGGACAAACTGAATTGGAGGGGGTCTAATACATCTACATCACAGTGGCAATTTCTTGCTTCTTGAACTAAACGTCTAGTACTGTATAATCTCGCGCCACGAGACAATATTGCAAGCCTCATATGATTCCCCCCGTAAATTTGGCGCCAATATTCTAGCATTTGACAGTTTCACTCAATATATCCTAAAATATGTTCAAATCTTTGTTTCGCCACACGCCCTAACCTCTTAAAGTGGAAAAAATGAATCATTAGAGCAGTAGCCTTCAAAGGCACGAACGTTCTAAAGTGTTCGAAGATAGATATGGCTAAGCATGGTTCAGGTACTAAGGGTAAACCAACATCCACTCTAAAAGTGAGTGATTTGAAATCTCTTTGTTTAGATAACGACTTGAAAATATCTGGCACAAAAAGTGAACTTGTTGAACGACTTTTATCGGCAGGAATAGCAGAAAAAAAATTAGGGCTTAAACAAGAAAAAGAGGCAGAAGTAGTTGAAGAGGCAGAAGTAGTTGAAGAGGCAGAAGTAGTTGAAGAAGCAGAAGTAGTTGAAAAGGCACCAGATATAGTAGAAGATGACGATGGAGATTTGATATTAGAATCTGAAGAACCGCAGGAAACTAATCTAGAGAAAACCTCTTCTGTTGAAGATGATGCTTTAGATGCAGATATAATCGAAGCAGATATTGTTGAGGAAGAACCCGAAATTGAAGATACTGAAGATGAAATAATTGAATCACCTAAAACAAAGAAATCTCGCACCGAATCTGACTCAAATATATTTACTCAATTAAAACAACCAAAAATCATTACTTCATTATTAGTTTGTATTTTGTTAGTGGGAGCCGGTTATTGGTATATTTACAATCAACCTAAACCGTTTACACCAGATCAGTTAAGGTATGGAGATGAGATGTCATTCATGGTAACTGACGGGGCTCTTGAAACATCGGGAGAAGACTTAGTTAGCTCTCTTGCAAAAATGTTAGGTGCAGAGGATGAAATGTGTGGGAAATTCGATGTCAAATTTTCTGGGACAGGAGTGACAAAAATATTCCAAGGAGGGCCTGATGAAATTTCTGGTGAACCCAATCAAAATCTACTTGGTACGGTAAGACAAACAGGGCCCTATGGTGAACAGTGGTTAACAGTTCAAAAACAATTAAATTATAATTTAAATGATGTGGATATAGAAACCAACACTTTTGCTGCAAACAATAAATGTAGCTCTTTATTACCTTATTTTGCATTGGATAACCACATGACAATAGATACTACAATTTGGAATGAAGCACAAGATCGAAGTGCGTTAAAGACAAGTACAGATTACACATTTAATGGTGCAGCATTGGGAGATGGAGAAGGCTCTATCGTCACATATGGTATGTCTGGGTTAGGCGGAATGTTGTCATCTGTAATTCCAGGAATAGATATCATATATTCACCAGTAGTACTGCACGAATTTTTGGATGGCTCCCTTATTCAGGAAGGCAGTTCTGGAGAAACTGGATATTGGAAATGGGAAGTTTCAGCAGAAGAGGAAGTTGCTGGAGAGAAAGCATGGAAAATACTTGTAGAAAACGATTACGTTCTTGAAAAATGTATAGGGCACGCAAGGGCTACATTGTGGGCTACAGAAGAATCTCCTTGGCCCATAAAACAGGTGATAGACGTCCAAATTTCAACATTAGATGAAGATCGGACTAATTGTGATAAATCATTGCTTGAGTTAGGACTTCAAGTATTGGATCCAGATTTCGAAATGCCACAAGGAAGTGTATCATTGACAATGCAATTATTATCCTCGGAATTAATTAGTGGAACAAAATTAATCCAGTGGTCTTCATATAACCAACGACCCTTTATTGGAGGAGGTGGATTATCTGCTGATTATGGCTGGGAGAATCGCTCTCATATTCCAGATTTAAGTCAATTCAGGGGTCACACACTCGAAAAAACAGTCAATTGTTTGATGGAGAACCAATCAGGACCTATTGTTAATGCCATACAATCAAATGGATATATCTGGAAAGCACAAGATAACCGTTCAACGGAACAAACAGTTTGGAATCTTAGTTGGGTAGACGCCATTGAAAGTGGTTGGGTAATAGTACATGTTTCTACAACCGAATCAGGAGACACTAATTGTGTCATGACTCGAGATGGTCTATATGACTCTGAAAATGCACCACAATACAATAAAGAAAACATACCAAATATACCCAGTTTATCATCTCTAGAAAATAGGGCACTAGATTCCAATTTATTTCCAGAACTATCTGGAACATCTAGTGGTTTAATTGGAGATGAAAACGGAATCTATTCGAATACCCAGGTGGGTTACACCATAGTTACCCCCACAAGTGAAGTAGACACTATATTGGAGTGGTTTGAGAGAGATGATGGAGCAGTTACATTTGAGTTAAACAGAGCTTGGTCTGAAAGTGGTAATGATAACACTTTAGCTTTAATGATGGATGGTACTGATGGGCGCCTTCTTGGGTGGGTTTACACTTCATTGTGATTAAGTAGGAAGAGGATTTAATTAGAGATGCAATATCTAAAGGAGTGAACAACAATGCCTACAAAAAAGAATCTTGGGAGAGGATTAGATGATTTACTTAGTCAGCATGATACCGATTTACCCTTTTTATCTTCATATGGGACGGATGAGAAATTATCTCTTGATGAAGGGCTTCCTCCATCAACATCTTCCACAAATGTTGCTGAATTGATGGGTGCATTGAAACGTTTGATAATACAGGAAGGAGCTACTTTCTCAAAGCAAACTGAAAAGGAATCACAGGTCAATAACTATCTGAAATTAAAGTTGATGAAAGAAGGAGTATCAATTTCAGTCAAATCAAAAAATAGCATATTGCCACTCGTTCCTACAGATTTACAACAACCGGGAATGATTAGAGGAAAAATTTCTTCAAATAAACAAGAATGCAAGGTAGTCATTGTTGATTGGGGCGTACCGTGTCGCAGACTAATTGAACGGTTGATAGAATATTGGAAAATTAGCGTTTCTTAAGAAATGCAGCAATTAAACCGATTGCAAGAACTGATATTATTCCAGTAGAAGGGACGGCATTAGCATTAGCACATTCCCCTCCATTTTTGTCACCATACACCCAACAATCAGACCATACCTTACCACTTGAAAACATCTCTTCATCTTCATTTTCGTATTTTAGTGCAACTTTGTAATTGACATAAGTATGCGTTTCATCAGGAATTACAACAACTGTCCACGTGGAATTATCACTACTTTTTGTTAACTTTTCAGCACATCTGTCAGAGTTTACAACATCTTCTGCACAATGCCAAACTGGATCATAACATATTCCTGAATTTATGCAAATCTGTGTCCAAACTTCCACAATAGTCCCATTTTTTGAAGCATTTTCTGTCAAGCTTATAGCGATTTCAAATCCACTTCCGTCAAAAGAAGTATCTTCATGAATAATACTTGAAATTGGAGAATCTTTCACATCAATATGTTGATTCTCACCTGGTTCTAATGCAGTTATGATTGGTGGAAAAAACATCAATATACAGATACTAGTAGCAACAATCAGTACATATGTTATTTTTGGCATGAAATAGCGAGGAAGTTCTTCATCTTCAATCTTTCATTTTGTTTGTTATTGGTTTAATAACTTAATTTTAATGATTTATCGGTAAGCGATGGTTATAAGTGTAGTATCTCATGCCCAATACACAAAGGAGTGTTAAATATGAACAAACACAATATGAAAATTGGTTTGGTTACTGCTGTAATGCTAATGATGATTGCATTGCCTATGGCACCCGTTTCTGCACAGGATAATCCAGTGCAAATCGGGGACTCTGGATTTATACCAAGTGGAGATATCTCCATTAGTGTAAATGACACAGTAACCTTCGAAAATACAGGAACGAGCCCAACAACGATAACAAGTGGAGACAGTACAACTTGTAATACTGGAGAAATTGCAGCAGGAGCAACAAGTACTCCTTGCACTTTTGCAGCAGCAGGTACTTTTGTCCTAACATCTAGTGCCGGAATGCACACATTGAATGTCAATGTCAGTGCTGGTGAACCTACAGATGAAGGACACCCATTTGATGCAATAGCCCACAGTGCTGATGCCACAGTTAAACTGGATCGAGCAAGTGCTACTTCGGATTCAGAAGTAGTTACTGTTTCAACAGTAATGACCTGGACAGGAGCTAGTGCAGATAGTATTAGAACAATGCTTGACGATGCAAATAATTCAGATAACATGGTTGATGCAAATGAAGTTCCCACAGGTGATAATACGGGTTTGTCCAATCCAGTATTACCAGTTAGTACAGGCAGTGGTCCTAATGACCCTGATGGTGCTGACTTAGGAGTTTCCGATACAGCTAGTGAGGTATGGGCAGGTCTGGAAGGGAACACTACTGGAGGAGCAGATATTACCTTTACAGCAACTTACTCATGGAATCTAGTTGATACTGATGATACTTGGGGAGAATATATGAGAATTGCAGTAGGCTTCGGCGGTAACGAAGGAGATGACTATGCATACGACGGTAGTGTAACCGGTTTGGATGGCGATAACAGAACTATTCAACAGTGCAAAGACGGAAATGATGTTAATATGACTGATTGTTCCACAACATTCACTTCAGGAGATGCTTATTCTGGATATTCCTTTGGTTGGGATATACCTAGGGAAACTACTCCGTTTAATGATGAAGATAATGATGGCGTAGAAGATGGCGTTGATGAGTGCCTAGGTGTACCTGACGACCAAACTGACTCTACAGCAAACAGCACTCATGGATGTCCAGACACTGATGGTGATGGAATGCATGATGGTGCTGACGCTTGTCCAGATACTCACAATCCTGATAAGGAAATAGATGTAACTGGTTGCGATGTTGAACCAGTTGGTACTGATACAGATGGCGATGGTTGGAATGACTCAGTGGACCAATGTCCATCTGTTTCAGGAACCCACTCTGGCTGTCCAGACACTGATGGTGATGGTGTGCATGATGGTGCAGACGCATGTCCAGCAGACGCAGCAACCACAGATGAGAATGGTGACGGATGTGAAGATGCTTCTACAACAGTAATGCACATGGTACATGTTACATGGGGAGATAACCACGAAATGGGTAATGTTTCTGATGGAACTACTATTGCTGCAGCACTAACAGCTCTAGGTGCACCTGCACTTGGCAGCTCTGGAGATGCTTTAGCAGCAGACGATCCAAGACACGGAACTTACACAATGTGTGAAACTGTGACCGTTGCTGGCGAAGACACTTGCGCCGCAATTACTGACGATACAGCAGCAATTACAGATGAGATGCATCTAGTGATGACATCAACTAATTTGTCTGGTGATGCTACAGTCCACGTAATAGCAGCAGGAAATGATATGACTGCGGCTCAAGGCGATTGGCTTTACTTTACTGCACATACTGTATGCGCTGATGCTGATGGAGATGGAACTTGCGAAGATGCAGATGCAACTTTCACATCGTTAGAGATAACTTCTGACGCTGATCTTAGTCTGGTATTAACTCCAGGTAACGATGCTATGACAGTTACAGTTGGTGAATCAGATACTACTACTGATACAACTACCACAACAACAGATACTACAGATACAGCAGCAGCAGATGACGGTGCTCTACCTGGTTTCGGTTTAGTAATAGGCTTAACCGCAACTCTTGGTGCAGCATTAATCGCAGCTAGAAGAGATTGAATTTCAATCTCTATGACTAGGATCAACCCCTCTTAGGAGGGGTTGGTTCTCTCGTCTAGACGTAGTAGGTTGCCTTAGGATTCTATATCCCAGAGGTTGTCACCTATCCAATGGATTGTTTCTACTCCTTTACCGTTGGATTGAGTGACCATCTCTGAACCATCTAAAATAGCCCACCCTATCGCAAGAGGCTTCTTGTGGGATTCATCTCGAATCCAGACGAGGTCGCCTTCAGAGATCTCCGAATCTGCAGATTGTATTCCTGCGGCCATGCAGTCGGCACCATTCATTAAGAATGGGATTGCGCCTAAATCAACTTCAATCCACCTGTTGAGTACGGACCATTCAAGCAACCCTCTTAAAGTAGGGAAAATTTTGTTATCACTATCTTTTGTAATTTGCATAAGCATTGCTTTTTTGTCAATTAGAAAGATATCCCAAGGCCCATATTTTGCACTTTCAACAAATGAATTTTTTATTTGTATATCTATATCAATATCTTTTTTCATATCTTCTATTATTTTTATTGCATATTTCCTCTTCATAGGTTTGCGCTTTTTCAAAGTCCAATCAGTCGACACGTAGTATGCGATGTTAGTTAGTACCTTGAGTATTAGGGTATAAAAAATCAAAAAATAGGAGAATCTTACTTGTTAGATAAAACCCCATCCTTGAAATAAGTGCAGTAAGTCGAGCCGCTACGAGGACCTATCATGGCACAGTGGCACGGAGTATCAAAAAGGAAAGCTACTGGCGGAAGATTAGTCAAATCTAGAGGTAAGAGAAGAACCGAAATAAGTGCAGAAAAGCAATATGCAGTACTTGGGGAATCTAAGAATAAAATTTATCGTAAAACAGGCAGTAATCAAACTATCAGAATTTTATCTGAAAATATGATTAGTGTAAATGATCTAAAGACTGGGAAAACAAAACGCGTACAGATTAACAACGTAGTTGAAAACCCATCTAATCCAAATTATGTTCGTAGAAATATTTTGGTCAAAGGTGCGATAGTTGAAACTGAACTTGGATTAGTCCGGATTTCAAGTAGACCCGGCCAAGATGGAGTGATAAATGGTGTTCTTCAGTAAGAATTTCACCATATCAGTTATACAAAAATATCTTATCAGAGATAATTATTATTGATTTTTGGGGGATATTGTGGAACATAATCCAGATAGGTTAGTTATTTGGCCAGGATATTTTAATTCTAAAGTATCAAGGAGAAGTGGAAGGAGAGTTCCAAAAGAATCTTCAGTCCCTAATCCTGATTTGGAAAGTCTTGCTTGGGCGGCACGCCAATCAGGTCTGCGTAAAATGAAACGTGAAGAAGGAGTTAGCCATCCCCGTAGACCTCATTTAAAAGAGGGAAGATTATGGGTGTCTGCTCAATCAGCTAAATCCGAATTAGGAACTTCGAATAAGGAAGAAGTTTTGCAAATAATAGGTGGTGTGTGGAGAGAACAATATTCAAAACGTAGAGAAGAAAATTTGAATTCTCCAAAGACCTCTACTAAAAAATCTGGCTCACAAAAATCTAGGCCAAAGGTTTCTAATGCTGCAAAAAGAGCACATGCAGCACTTCAAAAACGTGCACAGAAGAAAAGACGGCGCTAATCACATTGGGACTTTGTATACCCAACCGAAGGGGTCATCTTCTTTCCCATTCATTATTCCAGTTAGTCCATCGTATAGTTCCATAGTTACTTTACCAATATCTCCGCCACAATACACTTTTTCATTAGTTCCTTGTGTAATACTCCCTATTGGTGATATCACAGCAGCAGTACCGCAACAAAACGCCTCATCAGCATCCATAGCAACACTAACATCAACTTTCATTTCTTTAACTGTGTAGCCTCTGCTCCTTGCTAACTGAATAATTGAATCTCTTGTAATTCCTGGAAGTATTGTTCCAGTTAATTCCGGCGTCATCAATACATTATCCTTTACACAAAAGAAGTTTGCAGCACCAACCTCCTCAATATATCTGTGTTCAACTGCATCCAAATATATAATTTCAGCAAATCCTAATTTTTTGGCTGTTTTCGAAGGCATCATACCAGGTGCATAATTTCCGATTGCTTTTACTCCACCAGAACCTCCTGGGGCAGCCCTATGAAACTCATCTGAAATAATCAAGTCAATACAACTCAATCCACCTTTGAAGTATGGGCCAACTGGTGTTACAAATACCATGAATGTGTAAGACGGTGCAGGAGCAACTCCCATAATTGGTCCAGTACCCCACAAAACAGGTCTTACATACAAAGCACCCTTTCCTAAAGGCGGAATCCAACGTTTATTTGCTTGAACTACTTGTTCAACTGCATCTAAAAACATTGATTCAGGTACAGGAGGCATGCCTAATCTCTCAGCACCTCTTTGAAATCTGCGTGCATTTTCTTCTGGTCGAATTAACACCACATTTCCATCAATGGTTCTATGTGCTTTCATACCTTCAAAAATACCTTGACCGTAATTTAGAACACCTGCAGCAGGATCGATTTCAAAGGTACCATAGGGTTGAAGTGAACCAACTTTCCACGGCTCACCCAAGTTACAATCTGCTCGGTATAATGTATCGGTCTTTGTTAGAGAGAATGTCATAGCATCCCAATCTATGTCTGGTCCTTCATCCATAATCAAACCACCTTCGTTCACCACAGGAATCCCCCTTTCTTTATTCCAATCAGTACTCCCATAGAAATAGGGTTATCAACTGTTACGCATAAATTAGAATTTCAATTTGCCAAAGCCCTTGCCAATAATACTGAATTATAATGCAAGTCTTGATGTGGTATTGTCATCCTTCGTTACTTGAGCCCAATGTCTAAATGGAACGTAGAGTGTGCAGTTGTCAATACTCGCTACCAATCAAATAATGATGACAATTCAACCTCCATTGAATTATGGTCTAGGACAAAATGTGGACATTCACTTCTTTTATTAGTACAGGGGAAAAGGCCATTTATGGAAATAACATTACCTGGAGTTACAGAAAAGGATGAAGAATTACCGGATGATATCGAGGAAAGATTAGAGCGAATTTCAAAAGACCCCGACGTGATTGAAATTCAAGGACCTGAAATAAAATGGACAGATCTTGGTGAAAAAAGTGTTTGGAAGTTGTTAGTATCTCAACCTTTCAAAGTACCTTCTCTTAGAAAGAGATTGAGATCAAGGTGGAATTTGTTTAGTTCTGACATTAAGTTTGCAGATCGCTTCTTTCTCGATGACGATTTTGGTCCACATTTAAGTGTTAATTGCGAGATTTTGCATGTTGGACCTAATGGTCCAAAAGATATAGGATCAGCATTAGTAAATTATGACGAGGATATGATTAAACAAAAAATAAAATCATTAGGAGGTAGTGGGATTTATCCTGTTGACGTTATAGCGACAGTTAACATAGAGAATATAGAAAACTGTGAGCCATTTCAAGCACCTTATGTTGTATTTTCATTTGATCTGGAAACAAGCATTGCTGATGATCGAATTCTTTGTGCTGCCGCTGCAATAGAAAAATTGTCTAATAATACTGATAGTAAACGAATACTCAAAACGATAGTTGGCGAAGAGAAACATATTTTGAAAGAATTAACAAGCCTTGTTAGAGAACATGATCCAGATATAATCACCGGATACAATATTGAAAACTTTGATTTACCCAGATTGGCAGATCGTGAAAAATATGTTGGAGAAACCAAACCCCATCCTCTCGACAAAATGTTATGGGGTTGGGGTAGAGTGCCTTTTGAGCCTTCAGAAGACAAGTCAAAACTAGATCCCGAAACGGAGGAATTTAAAGCAAGTCCAAATAAACTATTTCCAACAAGGAAGAATAGAAATTGGGAAATTTCTGGTAGATGTGTAATGGATACTTGGTGGCAAGCTAGAATGGCACTCAGGCCAAGAAGGGAAACATTACGATTCGTAACAGAATTGCTTTTTCCAGATAATGAAGATTTAAAGAAAATGGATGTTGATGCCAGTCAAATTGACAAGGAGTGGGCAGAAAGACCTGATGTTGTTGTAGAATATTGTCTCAAAGATGCAGAATTACCTCTTGATATTTTAAACGAAATACAGGCAATAAGAAGGAAAGAGGCAATTGCCTCCGTAGCAAAAACATCACTTAACACAGGAACTAACGGAACAACAAGTCAACTTCTTGACAGCCTCGCAATTAGGCATGCAGATAACAGAA
>CAYSJV010000005.1:0-5971 GCA_964431435.1 uncultured Candidatus Poseidoniales archaeon | reverse complement strand
GGAACAACAAGTCAACTTCTTGACAGCCTCGCAATTAGGCATGCAGATAACAGAAACATTGCAGTTCCAATGTCGAATTGGGGTAGCCGCAATGAACAGATAACTGGTGGTTATGTTCACGAAGTTGAAGCAGGAGTACATCCATGGATTGCAGTGCTTGATTTCAAATCGATGTATCCTTCAATAATGATTGGAAAGAATATTTGCTATACCACTTTGGTGGATTCTTCGCGCCCAAACAATAATCAAAAAGATGAAGAATTACATATTTCACCAACTGGTGCTAAATTTAGAAAGGCCTCAGAACGTAAGGGTTTAGTTCCTGAATTGCTCGAAGACTTGATGTCTAAGAGAGACATTCACAAACAAGAAATGCGCGTTGCAAAAGAAATTAACGATCAAGCAAAATTACAATTTCACGATGCGATGCAATATGCTGTAAAGATACTCATGAATTCATTTTACGGTGTTTTTGCTAGCTCATTTTATCGTTTTACACATAAGGATCTAGGATCTTCGATAACTGCTTGGGCCCGATATAATATCAAACAAATAATTTCACAACTAGACAGTGAGGGATATCAAGTGGTATATTCAGATACTGATTCCATATTTGTTAAGGCACCAATTAAGAAAAATACAGATTATGAAACCTCAAAGAAAACCCTGATTGATTTCGGAATAAAAATAGCAGATAGGTTTAGTAAAGATCAGGCAGAATTAGAATTTGAAAAAGGATTATCTGCATTTTTTTCTCACGGAGCAAAGAAAAGATATGTTGGTAGAATTGTTTGGCCAAATGAAGATATGGTGATTAGAGGTTATGAAACAAGAAGAACAGATTCATTTAATCTACTTACGGAGGCGATGTTGGAAATTTTTGAAATGATACTTGATGGAAAAGAAGACGATGCAGTAGGATATGCAGTAAAGTTAATTCGTATGGTAAAGAAAAGGGAGGTAGATGTACAAGAATTAGTTGTCAGTCGCTCTTGCAAGGGCAAAGTTGCAAATGACGGCTCTCCAGATTTTACAGGAGTATATGATAATCCATCAGGGTTACCCTTTGCACAGGCCGCAGTAAAACGGTGGAAAGATCACGGATTACGTTTTTCTCCATGGATGAAAGTAAGTTGGGTAGTAAGCAATGCAAAAACGAGCCCAATGGTTGTAGAACCATGGATTTTTGAAGAAACAGGCACCAAAGTAGAACGCTATGATCATGATTTTTATGCGGGTAGATTGGCTACAGCATTAGGTAGGATTACTGAGGCATTTGGGTGGTCTAGTGAAGATTTATTGTCAGGAACAAAACAAACATCACTTTGGTCATATTAATCAAGCAGATAATCGCAGACTTCATTTCAGATGAATGTATGAGGTATTACATGGCAACTATGCGCAGAACGCAGTCTTTGTTTTTGGTAACAGTGTTTTTTTCAGCATTATTTGTGGGATGTTTGGACACCTTCAGTCAAAATCAAGAGCCAGAAATAAAGGCAATAGCAGTAACTCCTTCTTCTAATATTAAAGCAGGCGATGCTGTGACATTTTCTGCGAATGCAGAAGATCCAGATGGAGATTCTTTGACATATACTTGGGATTTTGATGAAAGCGATGGAAATTCTGAAATGCAAGCATCTGGAGAATCAGTAGAGTGGGTATTTGGAAAAGATGGAACATATGTGGTAACACTTCGAGTTGAAGACGGGCAATATTCGGTAACAGAAACAAAATCAGTCCTGGTTCTTGATGCAGAGGCAATACAGCCTTCAGCGGATGCAGGTTCATTGCAACCTAGTGAAGATTGTGATGGAGAGGATGCTTCTTCAGGAACCCATTATCTAGTTTACATTTGTGATATGGATTTGGAAGAAGGTGGAAATAATAATGACATTAACCCAAAAACTTCTGTAACATTAGATGGAAGTGAGAGTACACATCCTGCATCAGCAGATGGCCACTACATTACCTCGTGGGAATGGGATTTGAATATCTACGTAGATTCTGACGAAGATGGTACTCCCGATAACGATATGGATGCCGAAGGGGAAACGTTTGAGTGGACGGAAAGAAGTCCTGGGAAATGGAAAGTTCAACTTACAGTTACTGATGATCAAGGAATGATAGATACTGAACAAGTTTGGGTTTACATCAATTATGTGGGTGTATGGAAGGATTTTAGTATAGATGCGAATAATTCACCAGATCAATCAGATAACCCCGAAATAGATTTTACTTACCCTTCAACTTTCGATGCACCAGGTAGAAATAAACCATCTAGGATTGAATTTTATTTAGTTTATGAGCAAATTGACTCGGAAGGCTGGGCTCCACTTGTTCCTGATGATCAGAAACGTAACCGCTTGGACTTATGGATTTACAACTCAACAGATGATGAAGTTTCAAACACATCAGATAGAATAGATGATACAAGGACTGGTGGAGATTGCAACGAAGAAGAAGATTATTGTTTGCTTGTACAATTGGGTTCATACCAGATAGATCCACGACAAAATGCTATTACTGAGATATGGAAAGTGAAAGTAAAGAACGAGAAAGAGCACGAATCCAGTATTAAAGAATTCAGAATAGAGTTGACTTTCAAAATTTAGTTTGAATGAGCAATTTCCTTTCAGTACCACGTTCTTAGGCATAATCTAAATACGAGCCCTATATATAGAGGGAGCCGGTCGCATGGCTCGCATTAAAGGATGTGAACAATATGGGTTCTCAATGGGAAGACAAAAGTAAGCCGCACTTGAATATAGTGTTCATTGGACACGTAGACCACGGTAAATCAACTACTGTAGGTAGACTGTTATTAGACAGTGGACATATTGAAGCGCATGTAATTGAAAAGAATGAAAAACTAGCAGCTGAATCAGGTAAAGCCGGATTTGGTCTTGCATATGTTATGGATGGTCTTAAGGAGGAAAGAGAAAGAGGAATCACAATAGATGTGGCTCACAAAGAATTCTATACTCCTAACTACTACTATACTGTAATCGATGCACCAGGTCACAGAGATTTCGTAAAGAATATGATTACAGGTACCAGTCAAGCAGACGCAGCAGTACTTTGTGTTGCAGCGAATGACGGTGTTAATGCTCAAACTAAGGAACACACATTCCTAGCAAAAGTTCTGGGAGTAAAGCAGATAATCATTAACGTTAACAAAATGGATATCAGTGGTGTAGATTGGAAAGAAGAACGCTACAATCAAGTTGTAGAAGAAGTATCTAATCTGATGAAGATGGCAGGATTTAATCCAGCAGATGTGCATTTCATCCCAGGATCAGCATTCAATGGTGATAATATATTCAACAAGTCTGAAAATACACCTTGGTACAAAGGACCTACACTTTTCGAGGCTATTGATAAAGTTGACATGCCTCCTAAACCAACAGACAAGCCACTTAGAATGCCAATTCAAGATGTTTACAAGATTAGTGGTATAGGTACAGTTCCAGTTGGTAAGATTGAGACTGGAATTTTGAATGCTGGTAAAACAGTAGTTTTCAACCCTAGCCAAAAGTCTGCTGAGGTAAAATCTATTGAAATGCATCATACAAATGTTGACAAAGCTGAACCTGGAGACAATGTAGGTTTCAACATACGTGGATTATCTGCAACAGATATACGACGTGGAGATGTAGCTGGATATACAAACAGCGAACCAATGTTTGTAAGGCATGACGAAACTTTTGTTGGCCAAATTCAACTTATGGATATTCCTAAGGCGGTTTCAATTGGATATACTCCGGTATTCCATGCACATACCGCTCAGGTTGCAGTAAGATTCCACGAACTACTCGAGAAGACGAGCAAAGCAGGTAAGGAAGCAAACCCATCTTTCATCAAAACTGGTGATGCATGTTTAGTACGTTTCCAACCTACTAAGCCAATGGCAATTGAACAAATGGATACATTTCCAGAACTTGCACGTTTCGCAATACGTGATATGGGCAAGACAGTCGCTGCTGGCGTTTGTATGAAGATTGAGAAAAAATAATTCAATTGTGAGTGTGTGGTGAAATTCGAATGGCGAATGTCACCGTAATCAAACTCACTGGAGAAAATCACGTAGATGTAGATAATGTATGTGATAGTATCAGAAAGATCTGTGATACAACAGGGTTGAAGTTAAGGGGGCCAATTCCCCTTCCAACAAGGAAATTGGTAGTACCTTGTAGAAAATCACCTGATGGCGAAGGTTCTGAAACATGGGATCGTTGGGAAATGAGGATACATAAAAGATTACTAGAAATCAATGTAAGTACAAGTAAGGATGAAACAGCACTTAGGAATATTGCTAGAATTCCAATACCTGACTCTGTTAGTATAGAGTGGTGGATGCGTTCAGTCAACTAACTCTCAAATATTTGCTTCTTCAGCAATACCACTTTCAATTAAAAGTCGGGCAAAAGGCTCACTAAGTTGATGAATGTCTCCGGAATTTACTTCGAAATCATCCCCTTTATCATCCATCATAACACCCTCATCTTTTATAATTCTGATACGCATTATATCTTCTGTTTCACTGCTTTTCATCTCTACAGTATCTGAGGATTCAGTTGTCGTTAACTGGAGATCATTTGATTCAGGATATGTCTCCATTCTTGCAATTCGCTCTTCTTCGTCTAGTTCATCAACAAGAATTTCTTCTGGTTCTTCTTCAGCAAAATTGAGTACTGGTGTCCCACCTTCAATAAATTCTTCATCATCTTCAACAAATTCATCTAACTGCTGAGTACCCTTTGGGACTTTATTTGAAGTTAGTGCTTCCCCAATGCCTTTCTGTATATTATCCCAATCTACATTATTTTTGAATGACTCTATTGAAGACATTAATGATTGATGAAATACCCGCTCGGCTGGATCATGTTTCCCCCAATCAATTGCTTCAGTTGAAGTGCCACTATTGATTATTTTCAATTGAGATGCAGATGCATGCCGTAAAAAAGCAGTCAGTCTGTGCTGAGATAACTCCGCAATAGCTCTGCGAATGTTTGCTAAGCGTCT
Source organism: uncultured Candidatus Poseidoniales archaeon (assembly GCA_964431435.1). GTDB lineage: Archaea > Thermoplasmatota > Poseidoniia > Poseidoniales > Poseidoniaceae > CAYSJV01. Next base: position 946 of record CAYSJV010000005.1, on the reverse strand, counting down.
TGCTGCTGCTTGTGAACGAGGACTCCATCCTTCTTTTTGTCCAAGACTATTTACTTCAGCCTCAACATACTCACATAATAACTTCAGATTTTTCCAAAAACTAGGTCGGGGTAATTTGACTGGACTATTCCTAGAAACCTGATTTCGAAGGGTAGTGTACAACTCTTCTTCAATGTCTTTTGCCTCATGACCATTCAGCGATTTAGAAGTCAGTGTATCTCCCTCGCAAACCCCTTTCAATTCTCGGTAAATAATCTTGAATTTAAATCAGATAATCAATTGATGAAATTTGTCAATCAAAATCCCTCCGCTGAACTTATCATTTAGAGTATTCAGCCAAGTGTAAGCCGAGGTAGCCAAGCTTGGTCAAAGGCGATGGATTCAAGTCCCATTCCGATAGTGGTTCGCAGGTTCAAATCCTGCCCTCGGCACCTTTATTATCGTATAATTTCTCAATAGGAAAATTAATTTTTCAATTGAAAAATTAATCAAGATTTTCGAGTAATCCATTCCTCGCATAATTCTACAACTGCAAACCCTCTTACTTTTTCTGAGACCCGATCTGCACTTTCTTTAGCGTCATTACTTGCACCACCAACTGCCACCGACCAACCGCATGTGTTGAACATAGGAACATCATTTGGCGCATCTCCAATTGAACAGACATTCGCAGGCGAAATATTAAGCCATTCACATGCTTTTTCAATTCCTTTGCCTTTATTCAATCCAGGCTCTGCGATATGGATCGCATATCCAGTTTTTACTACGTCCATATCATTCCATTTAGATTCTGATAATTTTTTCTTTATCATATCAAAATCTTCATCAGATTTTAAACACCATTCTGATTCTCTCCATTCATTTGATTCAATACCAATTGGATCAAGATCTGGGATTTCTTCTCCTAGCCAATTGGCAGCATCTTTTGCTCTACTTCCATTTGCTA
>CAYSJV010000004.1:30740-39270 GCA_964431435.1 uncultured Candidatus Poseidoniales archaeon | reverse complement strand
ACCACATCTATCTTCAAAACTGGAGGATTGCTTCTTTGAGCATCTAATTGTTCCACTTCTACTGAAGGTGAAGTTCTATCAATTTTAAGCCAAACTGCTGAACTTGAGCCAAGGTTGCCTGCATAATCTATCGCTCTTATCTCAAGAGTGTATTTTCCATCATCAAGCTCTGATAAAATAATCGATGTGGAATTTGTTGGTGTGAGTGTCCAATTATCCGTACTGGATTCCATAAATATTCTATATTCATAATGTGATATGCCCGCTGGTCCTAAATCTTCAACTTCAGGCCATGTATAAAGTATGGAATTCGCCGATAACCATTCATCCAATAATGGGAGTTCTGGAGCCAGTGGAGATAAAATATCAGTCTCCGTAACATCGCTACTTGTAACTAGTCTTAATTTGTAAGCACCTCCTCCACTAATAGATTCTATTCCTATCAAATAAGTTCTCGAACCATTCGAATTATCTAGGCCTTGAGTGTTGAAAGTGAGTGTGGTTATCCCGACTACATTTTGTATTTCTCCAATAACTTGTTCATTACCGTCTTCTTCAATTAAAAGCAAAAACTCTGAATTACTTTGTATAGTTAAAGCGAGTAAAAGTTGTTTGTTTTCACCTACAGTAACCGCCCACCAATCTGTGGTATCAGGCGATTGAACACAACCATCTATTTCTAAATCATCTATATCCGTTCCCAAATATATTGCTGCACTTTTCACATCAGGTGAATCCACACCGGTATCTCCATCATTGTTTGGTATTTCACAACCTGGTAACTCATTATTAATTTCTGGCACTGAAGTGCCAATTACTATTGGGGTAGTCGATGAAATCCGATTATTAGATTCATCGCTTTCTTCAAAATTATCTAATGCATCAACGTGTATTATCCAATATTTTGTACCATACACATCCATTGGAATTGTCACTCCCCTTTGTGATTCATGACTCTCGCCAGCTTGCAAATTAATCATTACATATATTGAAAGTATTTGATCGTCGTTACTTAGTATTGTATCATTAGATAAAATAAAATGTATTTCAAACGACTGTGTATCTTCAGAGCCCAAATTTTCTATCGCCCAATCCAACTGTATTGTTTGACCAGGTTCAGCGTTCATAGGTCCATTTATTGTTATGGCAACCAAATCTTGTGTGGGTGCATTAATTGTAACAGTAGATGATGATGTGGCTGCATTGTTATCTTCTAATGATTCATCAACATCATTGTGTATATCAGTAAGAACCCCCCAATAATATTGTCCAGAATGTCCACTAGGGAGTCTGACTGTTTTAGTTACTGTAGTGGAAGTGCCTGAGTCTAAATAATTTATATTGAAGCTTCCTAATTGAGTATCTGACCCACCTATTGTAGCATCTAAAGAAAGAAAGATTGTACTAGAAAATGCTCCAGCATTCGAGCCCCCTTGGTTTTCAATAACAATTGATAATTCAACGTCCTGTCCTATTGTTGCCTGAGTAAGACCAGTTATCGAAACTACATGCAAATCGGGTTCAATGATACATAGTTGATTTGAAGATGGTATCGCATTATTCCCTTCATCTAATTCTGCTACATTAGATTGGGAGTCGACTATCAATCCCCACGTCCAACAACCAGAATCTATTGTTGTTGGGATTGTTAAACTAAGGCTGCTGCTTGCAGTAGAACCTTGATTCAAACCTTGAAGGTTTATTGTTCCAATTTCTAAATCAGATGAGGTGATTGAGGTGTCTGTAGAAAGATATAATTTAGCATTATAATTGCCACTATTAGCTGTTCCTGAATTATAAATTGTATAAGAAACATAAACGGATTCTCCTTTTGCTGCACTACTCGGACCTACAACATCGACTGCCACAAGGTCGGGTTTGCAATCTTCTATAATCAGTAACCCGTTTGATGGTGTTATTGCTAAATTATTATTTTCATTTGTTTCATCAATAGAATCTGAACTATCAATTATAACTCCAACATAATAGGTGCCTGGGGATATTGAAGTTGGGATACTAGTGCTGCCATAATGTGTATAACTCTGCACTCCACTTGAACCATAGTCTGTCAAGAGTAACGTACCAAATTCAACCCCTGATTGAGATGATGATAATTTGATTTGATAATAATGTGAATTAGCATATACATTCCCAATATTGTTAGCAGTAAGTGAATAACTAATACTTCCCCCTTGACATATTGTTCTAGTTGTTGAATCAAGTGTGAAACTATCTGCTTCTAAGTCTGGTTCTGCCTGAGAGATTGCAATAGATGTTCCACGAAGGATGTTATTTGTTTCATCCCCTTCATCAACATGATCTCCAGTATCAACAATGATTCCCCAATAATACGTACCTGCATTTAGAGAAGAAGGAAGTGTTACGCTTTGGGTTCCAGACCTTGTAGAACCTGCATATATGCTACTTTCATAATTCTGAGATCCTAAAACTGTATCACTAGAGGTTATAGTTTGATCAGATGAAATATATGCTTTCCAATAGAACCAACCTGAAGAGTCATCCCCGAGGTTTTCAATCGAATAAGAAAGTGTGACTGTGTCTCCAGAATAAGCAGAAGAGGGTCCAGTTAATGATTGGGGTTCTAGATCTGCTGGTTCTTCAATATCTATTCGGCTAGTAGAACTAATGATGTTATTTCCTTCATCTAATTCTGTTGCATCTGCATTACTATCTGCAATCATTCCAAGATAATAATAACCTGGAGAGATAGAAGTTGGTATTAACACATTATATTTTGTACTAGAACGATAGGATCCTCCTGCAATTGAATTTTCTGAAAAATCATCCACAAATATGTCTGAAGTTGAAATTGTTGAATCTGTTGAAAGGTATAATGCCCAATCAAATGACCCTGAATAATCAGTACCTATATTGTTAATTCGATAAGATACGGAAATTGTATCCCCCATCACCACAGAGCTAGTAGATGTGTGCACTCTATCTGCTTCCAAATCAGGAAGGTCTTCCTCAAGGGTAATTTGATTACATGTTCTAATGTTATTCGACTCACTGGCTTCATCAACATCTGAATCAACATCTAATATATATCCCCAATAATATGTACCTGCATTTAGAGAAGAAGGAATAGAATTTGAGCTTGAAAGTGAGTCTGTCCTGTAACTTCCAGATGAAAGAGAAGAGGAGTATTGGTCGTTCCCAACTTGAGTGTCGCTAGTAGTAATTGTAGAATCAGTAGAAAGATACATGGCCCAATAAAATGTACCAGTAGATTGTCCGTGGCTACTAGAAACATCATTTTCATATTGGATAGAAATTGATGATGAAAGATAGTCGCCGATTACCCCTGTACTAGGTGTAGAACAGGATGAAGAAGTGGTACGTGGAACAAGATCGGGTAGTTCGTAAATGTGGACTCGTCCAGTATCATAATCATCATTATTATTTTCATCTGATTCACTAACTTGATTGTTGATATCAACAATCATACCAACATAATAGTAATCACCAACCATTGTAGAGGGGATTGTGATGGTTTTTGTTGAAGTACGTGTACTTCCTGCAGTAATGCTTGATTGTGTCCAATAATCTAGTTGTAAATCACTTGTTGTAATTGTAGTATCTGTTGAAAGATAGAGAGCCCATCTAAATGACCCCGATGATGAATCCCCCTCATTTTTTATTCTCGTGCTTACGCTTTTACTATCGCCTGCATCTGCTGAAGACCATGATGCTGAAAGGTAATCAACTACTAAATCCGGGCCGCTTCTTCCTGATGTTAAATTCTTCTCACTGGAAGATAAATGTGTCTCATCTGCCCCCAACAACGGTGTTACCATCATCATAAAAAAGGCAAAAAACGCCAAACAAATTTTCCAACGGGTATGCATCATGTTCTATCATCCGAGTCTACTTATCATGCAATAATCTTACTACTAACAAAAAATACCAATTCTGATAAGAAAGAAAGGGGGGGCTAGGTATTGGGGATAGTGTGGAAAAATACGTTTTAAGCTTTGAAGATGTGTTGTCCGCTAAAGATAGAATTGAAGGTTATGCCCACAAAACTCCTGTACTCACAAGTAGCGGGATAGATGAAATTGTTGAAAAAAGTATATTTTTTAAATGTGAAAATATGCAACGTGTGGGTGCTTTCAAATTTAGAGGGGCGTGGAATGCAATCTCAATGATTCCGGATGAGGATTTGAAAAGGGGTGTGTGTACTCATAGTAGTGGTAACCATGCACAAGCAATAGCATTAGCTGCGAAAGAAAAGGGTATTCCGGCATATATTGTAATGCCAGAGAACTCACCTCTTGTAAAATTGAATGCTGTGAAAAGTTATGGTGCTGAAGTGATAATGTGTACCCCTACATTAGAAGCAAGAGAAACTACCGCAAAAAGTGTTATTGAAAGAACCGGAGCACACTTCATTCATCCCTATGACAATCCAAATGTTATTGCTGGGCAGGGTACGTGTTCATTGGAATTAATAGAGGAAGTAGGAAGTTTGGATGCAATAATTTCGCCAATTGGTGGTGGTGGAATGATGGCTGGAACATGTATTACAATTCGAGAATTATTACCTAATTGTAATCTAATCGGTGCAGAACCAAGTGGGGCGGATGATGCTGCAAGATCATTCAATAGTGGTGCATTGATACCTCAACTAAATCCAAATACAATTTGTGATGGATTACTCACAAGTCTGGGTGAAATGACTTGGCCTATTTTGAGAGACAATCTTGCTGCGATATACACTGTATCTGATGAAGAGGTTTGTAGCGCAATGAAATTGATTTGGGAAAGAATGAAGATTATAGTCGAGCCAAGTAGTGCCACAGCGCTTGCAGTTGTAATGAGTGAGGAATTCAAACAGAATTGTCCAGTGAGTATAAAGTCGATTGGAATTATACTTACTGGAGGTAATGTTGACTTGAATAAATTACCATTTTGAAATAATACTTAGGAATTATACTATAACCGACCTATATTTTCAAGGAATTATGGATTTGACTTTTCCTCTCTATATCAATCTGGGTATAGTAAATATTCATCCGCATGTATTCTTTGAAATGCTTGGATGGATTGTTGGATTATCACTAATGTTTTTCTTGAGACGGGAGAAAGATGATTTTACAATAGAACAACGCTCATGGTTAATATTAGCTGCAGTAGTTGGTGCAATATTAGGTGCAAAATTATTAGCTTGGATTCAACATGCAGATTATACAATTGATGCACTTTACAATAATCCTGCTATGCTAATAGGGGGTAAAACGATGGTAGGGGGATTACTAGGTGGGTTAATCGGTGTTGAAACATCAAAGAAGATGTTGGGAATTACGCAATCAACAGGAGATGTTTACGTATATCCCCTAATTGTAAGTATTAGTATTGGGAGAGTGGGGTGCTTCTTTAGTGGATTAGAGGATGCAACATATGGTATATCTTCTAACTTTTTCTGGGCCGTTGACTTTGGAGATGGTGTGACAAGACATCCCACCCAGATTTATGAAATAATATTTCTAACTATTTTAGGAATTAGCATATACACTTACTCAAAAAATAATACAGAAATGATAGAGGGGGGTATGTTTAAATTATTTATGATCGGGTATCTATCTTGGAGATTAATTATTGATGGTCTCAAACCTGCTGATTTCGAATTAATCTTCCTAACACCAATACAATGGGCATGTATTGGGGGGTTGGTATACTACCGTTGGCAATATTTAGTATCCTGGATTAAGCCAAGCCAAATTTAAGCAACTATTACTACGCCGCCTCGTGGTTTTGAACATGAACTTGGAATCAAAAATAGATCAAGTAACCACCAAATGAAGAAACCTTGAAATGTAATCAGTGCAAGAATAAATACTCCAACTCCTCTGCCCATGTATAGGTGATGTATTCCAAAAAATCCTAAGAAAAACCAAAGTAAATACGCAACCAATGTACTTGGTTGATTGCCGCCACTAGCAACAACAGTTGTTGGTTGTTGCATCATCATTGGTTGTTGTTGCATCATTGGTTGTTGTTGCATCATTGGTTGTTGTGCCGCTGGTGCTGCTGCTACTGGTGCTGCTGCTACTGGTGCTGCTGCATTTGGATTAGGAACCCAATTTGTTCCATCCCACATATGTCGGCCGTCTTCAGATATTTGTCCTTGCATGAACATGGAGGGTTTAGAGGGCTATATAACGAGTTCCGTATCGAAAATCAATGAAAATAACTTGAATATTAGATTATTAATCTCAATTATTAGCGGGGGGTGTGAGTGGAAAGGTACGCGAATATTTATTCTATGATACTGCAGTTTCTGTTTGCTCAGATTGCATGCGAAGAGTAGAAGGGAAAGTTTTGATCAAGAATAATCTAGTCCATATGGATAAATTGTGCTATAGTTGTGGAAAGAAAGAGAATGTTCTGATTTCTGATGATGCAGAATATTATCGAAGATGTAGAGAGAATTTTATCAAACCACCCGAAATGCCTGAAAAATTCAACACCCCTATCAAATATGGATGTCCCTATGATTGTGGTTTATGTCCTGGGCACGAACAACATTCATGCGTTACTGTGGTAGAGATTACAGACCATTGCAATCTCCAATGTCCCATATGCTATGCTGGTAGTGGCCCCCAAAGAAAACAAGATTACAGAACTTATGAACATGTTATTCAAATGCTTGATGCAGTGGTTGAAAATGAAGGTGAGCCAGATGTTGTTCAAATCTCAGGGGGAGAACCTACTCTTCACCCTGATTTTTTCAGAATACTAGATGCCTGTAAAGAGCGCCCGATTAGACATTTAATGGTGAATACCAATGGATTAGTAATTGCAAACGATGCTGAATTTGTAGAAAAATTGGCAGGATATAAGCCAGGTTTTGAAGTGTATTTACAATTTGATTCATTCGAGAAAAATGCGTTGATGGAATTGCGGGGTGCTGACCTTAGAAAAAGTAAAGAAAAAGCAATCCAAGCACTGAACAAACACAATATTTCAACAACATTAGTCATGACTGTAAAAAAAGGATTAAATGATCATGAAATTGGTAAAGTTGTCGAATATGCACTTACAATTCCTTGTATTAGGGGTGTAACTTTACAACCAATCCAGGATGCTGGTCGCGTAGAAAACTATGATTCCTCCTTAGATAGATTGACTTTGAGTGAAGTGAGGAGAAATGTTTACGAACAAAATAGTGTTTTCACGGAGAAAGATATCTTGCCAGTTCCGTGCCACCCTGATTCTATTGCAATGGCATATGCAATAAAAACTGATGAGGGTGTGATTCCAATTTCAGGGTTAATTGATGATGAAACTTTAGTCCAAGGTCCACGAAACACAATTCAACTAGAACATGATCCAATAATCAAAGAAAAGTTGTTCAATCTTCTTTCAACTGCACATTCACCTAAATCTGCATCACATAGTTTGAATGAATTATTATGTTGTTTACCTTCAGTTCAAAGTATGTTGAATTTTACATATGACAATGTATTTCGTATAATAATCATGGATTTTATCGATGCTCACTCCTTTGATTTGCGTTCTATAAAGAAGACTTGCGTTCATATTGTTTCTCCAGATTTACGCATTATTCCATTTGATACGTTTAATATGTTTTATAGGGGGGATTTAGAGGATAAAGTGTTAGGACCAATTCGTAAAGAATTGGAATTAGCAGGAATGGCTTTGGTGCCCGATGACAAAAAAAGTAAAAAAAATGTGAAGAAATTACCAATGGTAGAAGGGGGTACTGGATTTGGAGTATGATAAAGATGGAAACTTAATTGTGGAAGTGGCGTCTCAAACTCAACAATTCTCTGGCCAAGTGGGCTATGTGCCACAAATTAATACAATGAATCCACAAAATAGACCTAATAGCGGTGCTCAATTTATCATTGGGATTATTTTTCCCTGGATTTTATTTGGTGGGTTTACAATGTTAGCTGGTTTCTCCCAAGCAATCCTATGGGAGACAAATGATGATCATTTTGAAGAGGATCCTTATGTTGTATTAGCAGTAGGTAATGGACAAAATACTGAATTTAGTGGGGTAGATAATGAATTGATGACGGTTGATTATTTCTGTGATGGAGATATTAGTATATACAATTGGTATCCACCACCTGAGCCTTATATCAATCAGTGGATTGAAATTGGTGAGTTGACTCAGAATTCCTATGGTTCTTACACAGACTGCAGTAGTCGCGATGATAGTACTCTTTGGCTATATAGAGAGAAAACAGATGGAACAAGAGATATTACAGAAGTTGGACAAATAAACAAAAATAATGATGGGGTTTTTGAGTTGAGTTTTGACAGCGCTCTTCCAGAAGGTGCGAAAATTGAATATCGGTGGTATGATTATGATTATGATGATGATATGATGGTGATGCAAGAGTTGATAATGATGGCATGTTGTGCGTTGCCGGGTATAATATACATTGGAGCAATTGTAGTTGGATATGCTAAAGGTTTTGTCGCATTCTCGAATGGTGCACTTATTGGAACTGTTGGTTCTGTTGCAATTTTCTTC
>CAYSJV010000004.1:0-30640 GCA_964431435.1 uncultured Candidatus Poseidoniales archaeon | reverse complement strand
AATTAATGATTTTGTAGAAGATCCTACAAGATTTAGAGAATATGAAATTAAAGCAAATTGGGCATTATATGTTGATAATTACTTGGAAGGATTTCACATTCCTTATGTGCATAAAGATCTAAATGAAGTTCTTGACTATGGTGAGTATCGAACAGAATTGTTTGAGGGCGGCGTCCTACAAATTGGAATCAGTAGTAACAAAGAAGAATGTTTTAATTTACCAAAAGATTCTCCAGATTATGGATTAGATATTGCTGCTTACTATTATTGGCTTTATCCCAATACTATGCTAAATTTTTATCCCTGGGGTCTATCTGTAAACATAATTATTCCATTAGGAGTTAATAGAACAAAGATTGTGTATAGGGGTTATGTCTGGAATGAAGAGATGTTAGGTAAGGGTGCAGGAAAAGATTTGGACAAAGTAGAGATGGAAGATCAGGGGATTGTTGAAGCTGTACAACGGGGTGTGATGTCAAAATTTTATGATAAAGGGCGGTTTTCTCCAACAAAAGAAAGGGGAGTGCACCACTTTCACCAAATGTTAGCTAATTCCACTAAAAATTCTTGAGATTCTTCACTTCGGTTCAAGTCCGTAAGCGGGGACCAATTACCATAAGTAACGCTTTTGATAGTAAAGAGTATTTACGCTCAACAAGTGGCAGTGGATATGCGTACATGGCTTGTAGTTGCAGTATTACTGGCTGTTATGGCATCTCCAATGTTGACACAAACCTCGGTATTGGATGAATCAGGCGATAATTTGCGTTATTCAAGCCAAATTCAGGCGACAATATCCCCTAGTTCTGGCTGGACTAGTGGTGGTGAAGAAATCACCATCGCAGGTAGTGGATTTTCTGACCTTGCCTTCTCTAATACAACAAATGATGGAATCAACCACCAATGGGCAAAATCAACGGCAAACTATGCTGACCAATCCGGTCAAGAAAATTCCATAGTGGTAGATTCTAATGGACATGTTCATATCGTATCTGCTGCAGGTGATAATTACGATTTCATTCACAGTGTTTATGATGGAAGTTCATGGTCTGTGACTAGTATCAAGGGCTGTGAAGGCTCGTACTGCTGGGATACTCACATGGTAATTGATGACAACGATCATCTTCACGCAGCGTACTCAACAGGTAACAATTACATCATTTACATGAATTTTGATGGTACTACATGGTCATGGTCTCAAGTATCTTCAAGCGGCAAAGTAGGGCCGGTTGGCATAGCAGTTGATTCGAATAATAATCCACATGTTTCGTATTCTGCATATGGCTCTTATTGTGGCAATGGGCTAATGTTAGCATCGTTTGATGGTGTTGATTGGACTTCTCAAAGTGTTAAATCTGGTAGTAATCGCGGTTGCAGTTCAGCATTAGTAATAGAGGATGATGACCAGATAAATATAGCATATCAAAATCGAGATTCTTCAAAATTAAACTTCGTTACTGGAGATGGTAGTTCATGGTCGTCCGCCTATTCGGCAGATTTCGGAAACCCAGCCAGTAGCATGTATCCTGGTTATTATTCTTCGATGGCTGTGGATAATCAAGGGCAGTTCCATATCGCTCATTATGATAGCAAAGAAGAAGACTTGAGATATTCAACCGGGGTGCCAAATGGTCAGTGGTCTAATACGATTATTGACTCGGGAGGTAACACTGGCCGCAATCCTGCAATCGCCATTGATGCCGCGGGCGACCCTCACATCGTTTATCATTCATGGGCAGGATGGGATTTGAAATATGCTACATTGAATCCAAGTTCACCTGATTGGCAAATAAGTAATGTAGAGACCGCTGGTAGTGTGGGTGATTCAAGTTCAATATTTATTGATGACACGGGAATTATCCACATTGCATATAGTGATGATACCAATAATGTTCTCAGGTATGCTACCAAAAATTCTGGTGTTTCTGTCACTAACGAGATAACAGTTCAATTCGGTCAATTTGGCTATGCAACCGGAGAGGTAGTCGATGATTCGACAATAGTAGTTACTACTCCTGTAGCCAGCCAAGCAGACACAGTAACTCTCTCTTTGTGGGATAAAGATGGTATTGAACACCAACTGTCCTCAGCATTTGAATTCATTTCTCAAGATGATTTAGACAATGATGGAGTACTCAATGATAACGATGATTGTCCAAATGATGTAGGTACTTCGACACAGGATTTGACTGGCTGCCCCGATGATGATGGAGATGGTTACAGTAATTCAGGTGACGCTTTCCCTAGTGATGCGAGTGAAAATACAGATAGTGATGGTGACGGTGTTGGCGATAATAGTGATGCTTTTCCTAATAACGCAGGGGAAACTATCGATTCAGATGGCGATGGAATTGGAGATAATAGCGATGTATTTCCGATGAATGCCTTTGAGATATTTGACTCAGATGGTGATGGAGTTGGTGACAACTCAGATGCTTTTCCGAATGATTCTAGTGAATCTGTTGATACTGATGGAGATGGAGTTGGTGACAACTCAGATGCTTTTCCAAATGATGCAAATGAAACATTGGATAATGATGGTGATGGCGTAGGAGATCTCAACGACCTTTGCATCAATACAATACAAAACAATTCAGTTGATACTGACGGCTGTTCACTGCAACAACTCAGCGATGATGCCAATGAAACAGATGATACACAGGGTAATCAGACTAATGGCACAGATAATACAAATCAAACAGAAGTACCTATAGACACCGATGGAGATGGGGTTTCAGACTTAGAAGATAATTGTCCTGGCACCTCTCCAAATACTCAAGTTGACGCTTTTGGTTGTGAGGTCGTTGAATCACAAAATGATGAAGAGGAACCTACTTCAGCGTTTGAATCCTTCTTTTCCGGAGATAGTGATCCTGTAGTTACAACAGTTGGAATCGGTGCTATTCTACTCGCTTTGTTTACTCTACTACAAGCCAATGCAGTCGCTGCAGTTCTTCCTGACGCATTCCGTTGGGTTCAAGTTCTACGTAAAAACTCCAAACTAACCAAAGAAGAGCGTAATGAGTTGACTTACTTACAGTCTGTAGTACAAGCTTACCACAGTAATCCCGAAGAATTAGCCGAAGAATTAATGAATTTGAAAGGTGACATCACTGCACGATTTACTAATAATCAAATCAAGAAAGAGACCCGTGAAAAGTTACTAATATTGATTGAGGGACTTCAATCTTCGACACCGAATGAATTGTACCAAATTGCTCACAATGAAGCATATTTCGGTCTGTCAGAGGTAATTGATACGGGTGACCGAACTAAACTTCTTGATGAAAAAGTAGCAATGACTACAATTGCTGTCGAACATGATTACTCTGAAGCCCCATCAGCCCATTCATTAGGAGAATTGGATGATAAAGGCACATATTGGATTGAATGGCCAAAAGATTCTGGAACATGGTATTACAGATATTCTCCAGAACAAGATTGGTCTAAGTTCGAAAGTTGATCATCAAGCAACTAAACCTAACTAGCGGACTTCGGTTTGGTACCATCAGCTAAACGAATGCATTTAGCAGGAACGCCGGCCCAAATTTCTCCTGGAGGGATTTTTGTCCATTTAGGTACTACAGCTCTTGAACCAACTACGGCACCATCTCCAATTATACAACCAGGCTGTACCACACTTCCTCCTCCAATTAATACATCATCTCCAATACTGACTGGTGCCAATACAAGTTCTCCACTTTCAACCAAATGTCCATTTATTGTCGCATGCCCTCCAACAACTACTCGATCTCCAAATGTAATCATTGATGCATCGTTAATATGCTCGGAATTCAATTGTACTCCTTTGCCTATCTTAGCGCCCATCATTCTGTAATAAATATTAGCCAAAAAAGAAGGAACTATTTGTTTTAAGAATAATTGTGCAACCCTATGAGATACCATCGAAAGCCCCCATTGAATTGTAATTAGTGATCTTAATGGGTATCTTCCTTCAGGTTTTCTTATCTTGAATAATGCCCCTATCATTCCACAAATCAATATCAAAGTAACTCCCCATAAAATATAGCCAAGCCCCAATGCAATACATATTCCAACTATTTTGATTATTGCTCCTTGATCATCAGTAATTCCAGTTAAGCCAAAAAAAAGAAAATATGATGGTATAAGTGCTAAACCAATAATTATGCCAAATAATGCCATAACTACTACAGACAAAATATGTTGTACTGTTCCAAAAGAATTCATTTTATTCGCCTCGAAGATTTTGTTCATGAGTTGAGAGATTCTAACGCAAAAGAAACGTGTAATGCTGTTCCTAAAGGTAATGCGTCTTCATCTACTTTGAATTGTGGGTGATGTACACTGTAAATACAACCTTTCTCTGGGTTATTTACTCCAATTACTACAAAACAACCTTTAGTTTTTTGAGTGTAAAATGCAAAATCTTCTCCACCCATTACGGGGGGTAATTCATGTACATTATTTTCTCCTAACATCTTTTTTGCAATACTTCTAGCAAAATCCCATGTATCTGCATCATTGAATGTCGGAGGGTAATCGTGTCCTGGGAAGGTGACTTTCACTTTACATCCATTTGCTTGACCAACTAGTTCTGCCATCTCTTTAACTCTATTTTGAATGCCTCTCAATCCTTCCATTGTTAGTGATCTTACTGTACCTTTAATACTCACAGTTTCAGGAATCACATTGTGTGCTTCACCTCCATTGATTGCGGTGACACTCACCACTGCAGAACCTAATGGGTCTGTTTCCCTTGACACTATACTTTGAAGTGAATCTGTTATTCGAGCAGCGGTAAGTACTGGATCCACACAATGATGTGGTACAGCTGCATGTCCTCCTACTCCTGTAACTTCAATTTCCATAAATCCAGCTGCTGCTAGGAATGTTCCTGCTCTTGAGCCAACCTCACCTGTAGGTAGCATTGGCCAAACATGCAATCCGAATATTTGTTCTACATCGGGGTTTTCTAACGCCCCTTCTAAAGTCATTTTCTCTCCACCCGCACCGCCTTCTTCAGCAGGTTGAAACAGAAACTTGATTGTTCCATTGATTTCCTTATCTTTGAGTATTTTTGCGGCTCCAAGTAACATTGCAGTGTGACAGTCGTGTCCACAGGCGTGCATTTTTCCATCAATTTCACTTTTGAAATCTATATCTGCTGTTTCGTGAATTGGTAATGCGTCCATATCCGCCCTCAATGCAACGCATGGACCTTCTCCATTTCCTATTGTAGCAAGAACTCCTGTTTCAGCAATTGGAAATTTGTATTCAATTCCGAGTTGGTCTAACTTCTCTCTTATGAGGGCATTCGTCCTATGTTCCTCATACATGAGTTCAGGGAATCGGTGTAGTTCTCTCCTTATTTCTACAATCCAATCTTTGATTTCCGCGGCTTCATCCCTAATTGCTTCTAAGTCCATATGTCTGTGGGGTTGGTTTCTTGATAAAAAGCGCTCTGTGATGAAAAATACCTTGAAAGGTGCTCACTAGCCATACCTGAGGGGGAAGTTTGCGAATACTCATACATGGTAGTGAACATATGCGACATGCTGAGCAATTCACAAGCATAAAGTCCGCTCTAGAAAATACTGATAGTGAATGTGTTTATTTAATTTCGAATATCAAGGCTGTTCCAGAAGATTTTGCGCCAAAAAATTTCTTTTTACATAAAATTAGAGATATTTTATGGGATAAATTTGGTTGGGTTAGAAATAATTTTAACAAAAATAGGTGGTCTTGGTCGTATCTAAAAGGTGATGGAGGGTTTGATGTCTTTATTCCTGGAGATTCTATGTCCAAATCTTGGAGGTATTATTGCAAACCTATACGATGTAATTTACCTTGGGTGCCAGATGTAATATTATGTATTAGTCCGCATGAAGGGCATACAAAATATCAATTAATTCCTTGGGCAAATAAGAATAACATTCCTGTAATCTCAATTGATCATGGTTGCCCTATGACTAAACAGGATTTTGGTGAGTATAGGGGGAGTATGATGGGGTGTGTTGCTAATGTTGTATGGGGTACTGAAGCGGTTAAAATTAATGCGGCCTATGGGGCACCTCCGGAATTACAAATCCCCATCGGTTCTCCAATAATGGATAGTTTAGGAAAATACTTGGAAAAAGATAAGAATAAATTAAGGCAAGATTATGGGATTACTGATTTTGAAAAAATTATCTTATTAATGACTACCCATAGGGAACCGTTGAAGTCACATTGCGATTTGATTTTCAAAAAAATTATTGAAAAATATGGGAGTGTGAGTGGGATAAAAATTATTGTAAAACCCCATCCTACAGAACTTCTAAATGATACATTAATGTGTTTTCCAGAATATGTTATGGTTGTTACATCCCAATCTGATTTACACAAATTGATTGCAATGTCTGATCTTGTTGTGTCTCCTGCTTCATCTACAATTATTCCAGCAATGGGTTTGAAAATTCCATACATAAATTTATTACAACCTGGGATGAATTTACCTGATGAACAAAAGTACATTGACTTGAATGAAAGATTAGGAGAGGGGGTTTTTAATTATGAACAAATGGATGCACTGCTAAAGGGAGAAGTTTCTATTGATTATGGTAATATGGAGGAGGCTTTTGCTAGGTTTGGAACCTCATTAGATGGGGAAAATGGAAAGAAAATTGTTCAATTGTGTGTCTGGATTGCTTCGGGCAAAAAAATAAATAACTTCAAAATATAGGTGTAAATAATGAGGTTTAAAATTCGATGGAAGAGGATTTGGAAGGTCGTCAAATGGCCAATTGCTATCTTACTGGGATTTGTCGCTGCATGGTTTCTAATACTTCTCGCTGCGGGATTCATTTATGGAAATAACCTCACTGGAGAGGAATAATTAGATTATTTCATGTGTCTTTTTTTAAATAAACGCTAGTCACGTATCTACTGGGTCTTGCCGTGGGTGCGCGGAATGCTAACTTATGTGAAGGAGGAATTGGAAAATTACTACTAATTACTTCTTGGTGCTTACCATAATTTATTGATGCTTGTCTGTTAGAATTTGTTTCTAGAAAACTATCAACTTCGGATGTAAGAAGGTGTTTAAGATAATATGCTACTTGATCGTATTCCATCTCAGAAAATGATTTGCCATTATGTAAAATATTATGTATATTTGTTTCTCCTATTTCATCTACATATATCGATGGGATTAGTACGAATCTAGTAATATCTATTGGATCTGATAATATAGGTTTTACAAGGTTTTTATCTTTAATTAGAGTTGTATTTTCTTTGCCGAAAACACGAGTTAAATGAGCATATGCGGTTACGAGGTTCAGGGGGATGTCGACGCAAACAATTTGTAATGGTTTAGTTGACCATGTTCCTAATTTTTCTGCCATGCCACCAAAACCAGATCCAAGGTCCACTATTGTTGAAGAGTTGTTAATTTGGGGATTCATATCCAGTAGTTTTAGAATCCAGTTTGCCTGAATTCCATGTTGTGGATCTGTATACCTAACAATGCCACTAGGTGTTTTTAACCCCCAATTTGCTACATTGTCATTAACTGCTAATTCATCTCTTGAACGGTCTGATATTCTTTCAAAGGCATCTAGTTCAATCAAAAATTCGGGATGCAGCCAACCGCTATCCGGCCTTGGTCCATGGTTCCATATTCCATACATTAATTCATTATCAAATTGTGTTTCTAACAATGATTTATATGATTCCATATCTTTTTTTGTAATCGCATTCAATTGGTTATTTCGCTGTTCTTGAAGTAATGATTTCCAAGCCCCACCTATTTGCAATTGTTTTGGTATTTCAGAATCATAAAAAGGGGGTATGTGTTCAAAAAAATCAAAGATTGTGAGAACCACTTCTTCATCTAAAGAAGTAGATGCTTTAGATTCTGAAACGGGGTGGCGTGCCACACCCCCTTTCCTTGGTAAGATTACTTCCCATGGCCCTTCATCAGTAAAGGGGGATGCTAAGGGATCTGAAAATGAATGTGTGGTCTTTCCTGACGCAGCTAGTGCAACGCGACCTAAAAATGCAAAAAAGCGTCTAATCATAATTTAAGCCCCATCATCTAAAGTGTCATTGAAGGAGATAAGGTGGTCTTCTGATAAATCTTCTTTTGCAATGCGTCCAATCAACTTGTCCCAATTTAGAGGGCTAAGTCCCGATGCTGGTCTTTTAGTGGTTAAATTGTCTTCAGTAAGTATCTCTCCTGAACTAATTTTTCTTGATGTAACTATGCTCCTTCTAGCGTGTTGAATTGCTGCTTCTTGAGATAATAAAAATTCTGACTCAAGGGGTGTTTTACTCATACTTGCTACTTGATCTAAACGCATTGAAAGTTGTTTCAAATCTATAGCATCCATTGCATGATAGTGATCATTTCCTTCTAGTGCTTTATCGTGTGTAAAATGCTTCTCAATTACTCTTGCTCCCATTCCATACGCCGCTATGACCGCTAAAGATTCTGAATCTGGTATTGTGTGGTCTGAATATCCAATTATTACATTTGGATGTCTCATCATTAATTCTTGAATGCGGCCTAAATATGCGTTTTCATCTGGGCAAGGATAATTTAGAACGCAATGAAGTAAAACAATTTCTCCATTCCCATATGTCTTCAATTCATTGACTGCTATTTCTATTTCATCAAAAGTGGCTGCTCCTGTTGAGAGGCAAACGGGTTTTGCTTTAGAGGCGATTGCCCTGATTAATGGAATATTGGTAATATCTGCTGATGCAATCTTATGTATTCCAACCAATGGGTCTATCCATTCTAAACTTTCTATATCAAAGGCAGTACTCATAAATTCTATTCCACATTTTTTAGCATACTCAGATAATTCAACATAATCTGATTGCTCAAAGGAATCAAATTTACTAAATAAATCAAATTGGTTTTTTGATGGTTCTTTCTCCGTGTCCCAGTATGAAGGGGAATCTTTGATTGCTAATTTGTTGGCTTTATACGTTTGAAATTTAGCTGCAGATGCTCCATTTAATGCCGCTTCTTTAATCATTTTTTTTGCAGTTTCCATTGAGTTTTCATGATTCACTCCAATTTCTGCAATTAAAAACCAAGATTGTGACGTGGCCAACCGACCCCCTAATTGTGACATTATTCTCGCCCCCTATTTTTGTAGAGTCTCGTTATTTCTGAAATAACACGTTCAGTACCAGATGTTAAGTTATACGCAGAAAGATTAGTTTTCATTTGCTTGTGGAGTGTATTATCAGTAACCAAGCTTCTTATTGCTTCGCCGAAACTTTTTGTAGGGAATTCTGTGGAATACCCTAAATCAATTGCTCCTTTGCACTTCCGAGAAAATGTATGAAGAGTTTCCCTTTCATTTTGAGATATTGTGATCATGGGTGTGTTACATGTTGCTATCTCAAATACAGTTCGGCCATTAGATGTGATTGCTATATCTGCGGCTTGCATATATTTACTAATTCGTGGAACTTCAGTCATTAACGTAAGAGTGTGAAAATTAGTTTGTGATTTTTTTACTAAATCTTCTATCTGCTCTTTGTTTTTGTTTCCTGGGCCAAGAATTACATTAACATCTAAATTTTTTGAAATATCTTTATTTTGAGATAAATAATTCAGAGTCCCGGTGGTTAAATCTCGAGGATCTGTTCCTCCAAATGTGATTAATACATTTGTTTGGTTCTGATGTTCATCTTTTTGTTCTAAGTTACAGAATTCATCTCTGGCACAAAACCATTCCCAGCCATATCTTTGGTTTGGTAATGGGTTTTCATGCTCATATAATGCATTAAATGTGACATCCGCTATAGCGGAACCGCTACCTAAATCTTCAAAATTTACAATTATACAATTAGTGGAATTTTTCAAAAACTCTATCTCATTATTCGTAGTATCTAATATATCATTCAACAAAACTTCAACTTTCCGCTCAAGAAGGATTTCAACTAGTTCTGATTCAGTAGAATATTCTTCACACTCATAATTTCGAGATAGGATTAATTCTTTGGCAAGTGAAGATTTCGCATCTGTAATAAATATGGGTTTGGTATTGAGTCTATCTGCTATTGTCAATCCCCTAAAGGTGTGCCCAAGACCATTTTCTGTGTCGCCAATTACTCTAATAGCAATTTTTGGTGTTGAAAGTAACGATTCTGCCAGCGCCCAATCAGTATGGGTATCAATATCAAGTGCCTCAGCACCTGATAACTCTAAAAGTGATATTTGGCCTCCAATTCTAGAACCAGAATTTAAAATTTCTTTACTGCATCCAATAATTCCTCCAGTCTCTGACCAATTTGGTGGAAGCCATTGCCGGTTAATTCTTTGATCATATAGAGGAGTTGGGCCGTCTTGATTTGTTGTCCACCTTAGATGTCTAGAATCACGTACACTAATCACACAATCGGCATCATCCAATGAAAGAATTGCAGACATAATCGATTCTTTAGAAATAAAGGGAGATGTTGGTTGAATGGTGATTATCTTTTCAAAAATATTATTTGTAATTGTTTCCGTTTGTTTAACAGCATTAATTATTACTTCATCTAATGTTGACTGATCTGTTGCAAATTCGGGAGGTCTGGGTATTACACGTACACCATTTGTCGTCGCTAGATACTCTATTTCGGCATCGTCTGTAGAAACTACTATTTCATAATCTTTGAACGTTGATATTGTGGAAAGTACGTATTGAATTAATGGGGTTCCCCCTAGTAATTTTAGGTTTTTTCTTGGTATTTCCTTAGAGCCTCCGCGTGCGGGAATTACAATAAGAGTTGGAGATTTGTTAGTTTCCATTATCAAAGCGCCTATTCGTGGCCAAAAGATTCAACGTTATTGACTTGACGAGCAGTGAAATTCACTAAAATAATGATTTTATTGGGGCTTATTCCGACTCTTGAGCGCCCGCTTTATCATCTACAGAATTACGAAGTTCAACAATTAAATTACCTAATAACAAACATATTGCTCCAGCAAATAGCCATTTTGTTGTTTCCTCTAAACCGAGAGTGATTGAAAAAATAGCTGCCCAAACTGGTTCCAATGCATAAAGAATTGCTGCTCTCACTGGTGAAAGGTGTTTTTGATAAATGTTCAATAAAAGTAATGCCAATAATGAACCTAAAATTGCACACATCAATAATGGAAATAGAAAAGATGGTTCGATTATCAATAACAATACTTGATCAACATAAGTCAATTTCCCATACCACGCAACAATAACAAAAAAAGTAAGTAATGAAAGTAATGCAACTGTAACTAACATTGTTCCTGTAACTTGTAAAGCATCTACTTTTTTAGTAATTTGATCTGTTGCAATAATATGTGCTCCAAATATTAATGCGCAAAACACTGTTAACCATTCGGGAACACCAAATGTAAAAAATAAATCAGTTACTGATTGCCCTTCTTCTAATCCTAAAATTCCTGCTCCAAATGTTGCCAAACAAATTCCAATTCCTAGCAACCAAGTAACTTTTTGTTTTCCCATTCCGACTCCAATTAAAGCTGTAAATATAACATAGAGGCTTGTCAAAAATGCAGAAACTGCGGGAGAGATGTTTGGAATTGCTAACATTTGGAAAAAGAAACCGCCCCATGCAAGTAATCCGAGTACAAACCCTCCTGTCCAAATTTCCTTATTTTTTAGGCCGTTTTTAGCTGGGGGATATATTATAATGAAAAGTAAAGCTGCAATTCCAAATCTCATTAAAACAAAAAAACCAACAATTACTTGTTCTAATTCTTCTGCCAAGCCATTGCCTAAAATATTGGATGCCGCATTTGTGGATTGTTTCATCCAAATAAATGTCCAACCCCAAATCATTGTTACAAATAATAAAAATAAAGTAGACTTTAATCGTATACTAGTAATATTTTTATTGACTGACATATAATCTCAACTAACTTATCCAAATTGTAATGTTAGTCTTACTCTCAATTTGTTGTTTTTGGGTACTATTGTAGTGTTTTCGTTATTAATATCGAGGTAATAACTGTCCATCATGTATCTGAATACATGTTGTTAGATAATGCTTGTGTTATGTTTTTGAGCCAAAAGTGCATTGAACCCTATTTAGTATAGAAAGCATAAGGGGATTGAATGGCGTTCTGGGAAAAAGAGATTATTACTGGCCCCGTTCCTGAAAATAATTCCACTTTTGACATGATTGTTGTGGGTGGTGGCCCCGCAGGTTCTGCAGTTGCGGGATATGCAGCAATGAAAGGAAATAGGGTGCTACTTGTTGAGAAGGGTGTTTGGCCTAGAGACAAAATTTGTGGTGATGCTGTTGGTGGAAAATCACTTTCCCATGTTGCAGAATTGGGTGTGAAAGCTACACTAGAAAAAACTCCTCATTTCAGAGTAACTGGAATAAAATTTTCAAGTCAGAATGGTAAGGGTGTAAGGGTAAAATTACCTGAAGAAGACGTTGAAAAACAAGAAGCAGGGTACTCTCTTCCACGTATAAGGTTTGATTGGTTAATGTTTGAAAGGTGTAGCAAGTTAGTCTTAGAAAACGGTGGTAGTGTTATTCAGGGTTTTACTGTAAAAGATGTGTTATTTGATGATGGTAATGGTGGTGATGATCCTGGAAAAGGTAGTGGGGATAAAAGAAGGATTATTGGTGTCTCTGGGATATTAGGAAAGAATAAAAATAATTTATTGAGTTTTTCCGCTCCAATCACTGTTGGCGCTGGAGGGTATAACTGTCCAATTGCTAGAGGAATTGTTGTCGATTCTTATGAAGAAGAGATGGTTGATAAGGAACATTATTGTGGTGGTTTTCGCCAATATTGGAGAAATGTAGAGGGGTGTAATCCAAACTCGGGAGATATTGAAATTCACTTTGTAGATTCTGTAACTCCTGGTTATTTTTGGCTTTTCCCCGTTTCTGAAAATATTGTAAATGTGGGGGTTGGAATGGTTTTATCTGAGATGGATAAACAACGTAAAAAATTAAAAAAGTTGCAAGAAGATGTGATAAATAACCATCCCATATTCTCTAAGAGATTTGTGAATGCGGAATTTGTTGAAGGTAGTTCTAAAGGTTGGCAACTACCTTTTGGTTCTCCTCGCAAAAAACCATCATCTTTTCAGCCAAGAAGGGCTTTTATGAAAGGTGGATTATTAGTGGGAGACGCTGCCAGTTTAGTTGACCCTTTTAGTGGAGAAGGTATTGGGAATGCATTAGTTAGTGGGAAAATGGCGGCGAATATGTTTGATGTGTCAAAGCACGGTGATGGGTTTCCACTTGATATAGGGTTAAAGTATCAAACAGAATTATGGGATATGCTTGGCCCAGAATTAACAAATTCTTTCAAATTACAAGGGTTATCTAGGAAAAAATGGTTGATGAATTGGTTTATGGGGAAGGCGGAGAAGAAAATTGCTATACAGCATATGCTCACGGATATGATAGCTAGTAAAGAGGCACAAGGAAAATTGCATAGCAAATGGTTTCTAATAAAAACAATACTTTTTTGAGGTGATAAATTGTCCAAATTAACAAATAAACTTGAGGGAATTAATGCAGTGTTTTTAGATTTAGATGGTACGATTTACCTTGGGAATGATTTGATTCCGGGTGCACTTGATTTTTTAGCCCGTTGTGAAGAAAATGGAATTAAACGCTTCTTTCTTTCGAACAATAGTAGTCGTTCAGTCAAACAATATGTATCAAAATTACAAAATTTGGGAATACCTGCTACCGATGATGAAATTCTACTCTCTACACATGATCTTGTTGCTTGGTTAAATAGATTTGATTACAATCGTATTTGTTTGGTTGGAACTGAGGGGATGCAAGAAATGTTAGTTTCTGAAGGATTAGAAATAGATGATATAGATCCTGAAATAGTTGTCCTTGGATATGATACAGAAATTAATTATTCAAAGTTATCAACGGCTAGTAAACATTTACATCGTGGTATTCCTTTAGTAGCAAGCCATCCAGACATAGTTTGCCCATCTCCAAATGGAGGTTTGCCAGATGTAGGCGCATACCTTGCAATGTTCAAAGCAACTACCGGTGTTGAACCCATACATATTACAGGTAAACCAAATCCTGGAATGATACTTCATAAAATAGAAGAAATGGGGCTCAATCCAATGCACTGTGCAATGGTTGGTGATAGGTTGTATACTGATATTGCAATGGCAAAAAATGCTGGTTGTGTTGGAGTTCTTGTATTGTCGGGAGAGACTACCTTGGATGATTTAAATAATGAAAACGAAGGGCCTGATATTATTGTTGATTCAGTTGCGAGTTTGTTGATCTAATCTCTCTGAAATGCAGTACGGACAAGATACATCGAGAACATACTCTTCCGCCTGTTGTTCTGAAAAAGAAAGTGGTTGTCTACATCTATAACAATTTACAATTTCTGTTTCTTCTAAAGACGAGTTAAGTGCCACACGTTTGTCAAAGACAAAACAATCTCCATCCCAATAATCACCACCACAATTTTCAAAATAATTTAAAATCCCACCATCTATTTGGTAAACTTCCTTGAAGCCCGCATTAATCATAACGATAGATGCTTTTTCGCAACGTATTCCACCAGTACAATACATAACAAGTGGTTTGGATTTGAGGTCTTCTGGAAGTGTGGAAATTGCTTCTGGAAATTCACTAAAATATTTTATATCTAACAATGTAGAGTTTTGAAAGGTCCCTACGCGAGATTCGTAAGTATTTCTTGTATCTAATATCGTCATATCCTTTCCTTCTTTTAACCACTCTCTAAACTCAGTTGGTGGAAGATGTTTTCCAGTCATTTCTTCGGGTTTTATTTTGTTATCGTGTATTGCAATAATCTCTTTTTTGACTTTTACTAACATCCGAGTATATGGATGATAATTGGAATAACTTTCCTTAATCATTATTCCTGAAAATATATCTAGTTCGTCTAAAAAGTCGCAAAACTTTGTAGTATCCAAAACTGGCCCAGACATGTAAAAATTTATCCCCTCTTTACTAAGAAGAATAGTTCCCTTCAAATCATATTCCGCACAAAACTCCTTGAGTTTTTGTCTATAATATTGAGGATCTGAAATTGTTACAAAGCGATACCCTGCTATGTTTTTGTAATTTCCTGGCATATTATTGCACCACAATTTACCAATTTATTCGGATTTTCTGGATGCTCTTGCATGAATAAACGATTTTACACAAATTCCAGTATATGTTCCGCCTACTATCAGTAAAAACAATTGTGAAATTGTAGACATACTCCAATCGGATTTCATTATCCCTTGAAATGCCATCAATCCCCCTAGCGCTGCTATCAAACCAAATGTTGATGAAATATGCATAAATAATGCTTTTTTCTCTGGATTTTTCCTCACAAATAATCCTGCGATTAAGATGGGAGTCCCTACAATTGATGGAATCAAAGATGTCATGCTTGTCATGCCTGTTGAAATGTAAACAACTGCCCCCCATAATACCATCAAACCTCCCACTATCTCTGAGATTCGGGGTACTGTCATATCCATTATTTTGAATTCGTCCATACTTTTGCCAAGTGAAAAGAGTATTTGTGATTTTAGTTCAAATAATCAAAAGAAATATCTCATTGAATGTTATCGTAAGTAATTGAGGAATATGAATCAAGTTGAATTTGTTGTCGGAGGCATGACTTGTAATTCATGTGTAAATAGAGTAGATGTGGGGTTAACTTCCTTAGAAGAAGTTAATTCTACTGAAATAGATCTTGAGAGTGGTGTAGTCAAAATTAATTTAGCGGATAATGTTGATAATGATAAATTAAAAAATGTTGTTCGGAAGTTGGGTTATTCCTTAGAGGGTGATGTACCATCTTCAGATTTTAATTGGAAAGATGGTAGTGTTTGGAAGCAATCTGCTCATAATACAAAATGGTGTTTAATTGGTTGCTCGATTGGTGATTTTGGTACCATCGCATTTTTCCAATTTATAATCCCTAATTCGGGTTGGGCTACGATGTCCATTATGATTTTAGCAATGATAAATGGTTTGTTAACTTCAATCGCACTAGAAACTGTAATTTTATCAAAACAATTAGCTTTACTAGAGGCATTCAAAACCGCATGTGGTATGTCTTTACTATCTATGATATCAATGGAAGCAGCAATGAATATTGTTGATGTGTTAATTACAGGAGGAGCTATGTTAACTTGGTATGTTATTCCTCTGATGTTAATTGCAGGATTTGTAACTCCTTGGCCATACAATTATTGGCGCTTAAAAAAATTCGGAAAAGCGTGTCATTGATTATTAGCAGCATCTCCCGATTGTGGTGTAATGAATGTGCTGCTCCCATCACGGTGTACAATTGGTAGTTGAAATGTTGAAACTGAGGGCACTACGTGGACAATACATGCATTACCACAAGCCGGTGCCAAATAGTCTTCGCCTGTCTCAGTCATCACCAAACGAAGTCCGTGTCCAGCAGGTATAATTGCATCAATTGCTTGAAATTCCATCAACATAGTAACTTGAACACCGGGGAAAACTGTCGTTGCATCATATCCTCCCTCGTGATATCGAATATCCATTGTTGCGTGACCAATGCGTAACCCGGTTTCAGCATCTTGTAGTTCAACAAAAACTTGTCCACCATCATAAGTTGGTATTGCCTCAAGATGTAATTTTGCTAAGCCGGCAATATGTATATCGTAAGATTCATTTAGAGCGGGACAAGTAACAGTTGTACTTTGTATGTTACCACCAACAACGGGGAGTCCTGAAACGAAGGCGTTCTCAACTTCACACGCCGCCATTGCTACGTCAAGCCATTCAATGTTTTGTGGGGGCCATGTTTCTTCAAGTCTCCATTCACCATCATTGCGTTGTACTTGTGTATGTAGAAGGGGCTTTGGTCCAACTCCTTTGAGATAATATTCCATCCATTCAAACAAATCTTGAGCCCAATCCCAACGAGTCATGTTGTGAATGGCCTCTCCACCATATCCAGAATCTTGATTATTATGTTTGGTCCATTGATCAGGGTAATTATGCTCCCACTGACCAATCATACCCGCAACCTCATATCCATTATCAATATATTCTTGATACCAATTTATTCCGGGTGGGCCTCCAAAAACTTGGTGGGGATCTACATTCCAATCTTGTAGGCCCTGTACCCAATAAATACTACCATTATATTTTCCAAGGGCCTTGTCAATATGACTGCGTTCATCATAATAATTGTCCATATAAGGATCCATTTCTCCAAGGCCGTAACGAGTTGGACCCGCTAGAAATCCTTCCAATACATCATCATCATAATCAAGAATACTGCCACCGTAATTGGAATGCATTACTTGACTTCGTGCTTCTGCGCTGCCATTCTTGTATAGTAGTGGGCCAAGTGCAGTAGTACCTGAAATTGGTATGATTGTCTTCAAATGTTGACTACCTTGTGCTGCAGCTTCCCAGGCGGTAGCCCCTTCGTAGGATTTGCCGTAGATAGCTACATTCCCATTGCTCCAATCTTGCTTACCAAGCCATTCAACCGCCGTGTGAATACTCAATCCTTCTCCATCACCTCGATAATCAAAGCATCCCGTA
The DNA here is from genome assembly GCA_964431435.1 of uncultured Candidatus Poseidoniales archaeon. Lineage (GTDB taxonomy): Archaea > Thermoplasmatota > Poseidoniia > Poseidoniales > Poseidoniaceae > CAYSJV01. The sequence goes on along the minus strand of CAYSJV010000004.1, from coordinate 13,108 downwards.
CTTTCTTCTGTTGCGAAAACCGCAACTTGTGCAAATGCATAACCATGTGGAATAAAATTATCATAAATAAATTCACCACGGCCGGCTCCTACAATATTAGTTGGAGTAGACTCGCTTCCGGGCTGTCCATATGAAAAATATGGACTAATGACTGCAATTACTGGGACTTTTTCTCCAATTTCAGTATTTGATGGTAACCAATATGAAAGGTGTACATTAGCAGAATTTGGCCCTCCCTCCCAAAGACCCGTTGTGTCAACCTCAATATTTTCTTCCTGAACTCCAAGAGCGTGGTAGGGGCCGGGTTTCAACACAAAACTATGAGTATGACTCGTATTCCAATCAAGTGTGTGACGGTTGAAAATTAGTGGATAGTGGGGTGATTCTTCTTCACTTAAAATTTCATCATTACCGAAACACCCTGAAAGTGATGTGAAAATTAGTAAAAATATGATAGTGGAGGTGTACAAAATCTGCCGCATAAGATTTGCCTCTATCCCTTGTCAGGGTATTAAACAAAATAAAAGTTGCATATATGTTAAATTGGTGTTTGAAGTCGGTGTAACATGGATAACGTTGTCTACGGCGAACATATATTCTTAGCTCGTGGAATAAAATATCTTCACTTAGTTATTGTATTCATAGCCACATGGGGGTGGGCTTTGCCCTGGCCTCAGAGTTGGTGGATTACGTTTGTACTAGTACCTGTTATCAAATTACATTGGAAAACTAACGATAATATCTGTGTGTTGACTACACTCGAAAATAAATATAGGGGTTACAATAATGCAGGATTACATGATCAAGAATGGTTTATTAAACGATTATTATCGGTTTTTGTAAAAAAGTTGCCTAGTGATAATCAAATTTGGTTAGGTATGAATATAATTATGTGGACGAGTTGGTTATTTGCTAGTTTGAGATTGTTTGTATTGTAACCCAAAGTTTGACCAGTGATTCTTACTCGCGGGGTATGATGCAGCCGGAAGAAGTGTGGGGAGATAGGTGGGATTCTAGTACGAATTTGATATCTAAAGAATATATGAAATTAGCAACTCAAAAACAGAGTTTGCTTATTTTGGCTGCTGACAAAAAAACAATGAATGGTTTATCAACACTAATAGATGATGTTAGTGAATATGTTGTTGTTGTAAAAACTCATGTTGATTTAATTGAAGATTGGAGTTATGAAAGTTGGATGGAGTTGGTGGGTTTTGCTAAAGAAAAGGGTGTTTTGTTATTCGAAGATCGGAAATTTGCAGATATTGGAAAAATTTCAAGAGATCAAATGGGTGGGATTTATGCAATCAACACATGGGCCGATTTAGTAACATCACATTTAATCTCGGGGCCAGATATTGTTGACGGAATTAATGCTGCATGGGAAGATGTTGATCGGAAGGGTGGGGTATTTCTTTTGGCCCAAATGTCTAGTAGGGGAAATTTATTATCTCCAGAATATTCTGATAATGTTATTAACTTGGGAATTGGGAAGAAAAATATTGTAATGGGTTATATTGGAAATGGAAGTAACCCAAATGCAGTTAGAAGTTTAAGAGATAAAGTGGGTGCTGGTCAAATGATTTGGACACCTGGAGTAAACCTTAGTGTGGGAGATGGTGAAATGGGACAACGATATGGCGATCCTCATGAAGTGATTATGGCAGGAAGTGATGGGATAATTGTAGGTAGTGGGATTCACAAAGCCGAATCACCAAAAGATTCTGCGAAGTCTTATGCAGAAATTTCGTGGAATGCGTTGGTTAAAAGAAAAAATGAATGAATGTGAAATTATCATTTATCAGATAATCAAATTATGTAGTGATTTCTCGGTCATATCATGCCGCAAGATTTGGAATGGTGGAGAGATAGTAGTGGCTCTATGAAATCCACAAAATCAGAAATGAAGGCTGTTGGTGCTGAAAGGGTTGCAAGTGGTTTACTTGAAAGTAGGTTTGTGGTACTATTTGCTCTTCCTATTGGTATTGGTGTGTTATGCTTAGGAATTAAAGCTGCTATTCTCGGAGGTGGAAATGGAAATGGAAATTGGAGCCCTTGGTTTGAATTAATTGTAGGATTAGTTATGAGTGGTATTGGAATTTACTATGGGAAGGATTCTGTAGCACTATATGCATCAAAACATGGGCTTTATCTGCGTAGGTTGAAATTCGGTTTCTTTAGAGAAAGAATATCTAAGATTATTGGGGGGGATTTAATTACTGAAGGAGACTTAAATGGAAGAACATTATTTTTTCGTGAAGCAGATGGTAAGCATACAAAAATTGAAAGTGGGATTAGTGATAAAAGATACGCAGAAATGAAAGTTAAAATGAATCAAAAATTAACAGAGCCTGGTGGTATTTACGACACTGATGAACCTGGGCAATCACACTATGAATGAAATGACGTGCTTCAAGAATGTGATGAAAGATTTTGTCAATATAATACATATTTAATTATTGAAGGTTATCTTTTACATATTGAATTGCATTATGAAATATTGCCATGCCTTCTCCTTCTTTATGCTCATTTATTTCACTAGTCCATCTTGGGTGTAACCAAGTTGAATGATGTGCTTCAGGATGTGGCATCAAACCAAATATCAATCCTGTAGGGTCACATATTCCTGCTATATTTCGCATACTACCGTTAGGGCAAAGTGGGTATGGAAGTGGTGTGTTTGTCGCGCCCATTTCGGAGTTGGGGTCAACATATTGGGCCACAATTTGGTGATTATTTTGTAATTCATCTAATTGGGAATTATTCTGCATTACAAATTTTCCTTCGCCGTGCCGAACTGGTACTTCCATTCTAGTAATGTCCTTTGTCCAAATACATGGACTGTTCTTATCAAACTCAAGTGTTACCCACCTATCTTCATATTTACCAGAATTGTTTAGTGTCAGAGATGCTGTTTGTTTGAAATCAGGAATTGCCTTTCCGGGTAATAATCCTGTTTTTACTAATACTTGAAAACCATTACAAATACCTATTATTGGTTTACCAGATGATATGAAATTATTAAGTTGGTCTCGAATATTAAATCTCATTCTATTCCCCATTAATCTTCCACTCCCAAGATGATCGCCAAATGAAAAACCCCCTGGAATGGCAAGAATATGATAATCAGAAAGATCTTTATTATTATTACAAAGATGATTGATATGTATTCTTTCTGAAATCCCCCCAGCCATCTCAAATACTGCAGCAGTTTCGTAATCACAATTAATACCAAACCCGGTTAGCACTGCAACTTTTGGTTTCATGTACTCACCTCGTTTTCAAAATTTAATGTTGCTTTCCAAGCAAATTTCAACTCATCTATTTCTGCTTCAAGAACCACTTCTTCCCTTAACATCATAGATAATTTTGATTCATGAGTTACCTCTCCTATTCTAGAAAGGGGATTGCCCCACATAATTGTTTGAAAGGCCTCCTCATTCTCTTTTGATACACTAACTACAATTCGCCCAAGAGATTCTCCAAACAACAGCCCCCATTCATCTGGAAATAATTTTCCTTTACCTGTATCTATTGAATCAAAATCAACTTTAGCCCCATACATTTGACCAAAACAAGATTCTGCAAGAGCAACTGCGAGTCCCCCCTCAGAGCAATCATGTGCACTATTTACTAATCCTGCATGTATAGCGTTAGACAATGCTTTGTAAGCTTCAATATTTGTCTTGATGTTTATTTTTGGAACGTTACCGCCAATTCCACCTGTTTGTTGCATATCAGACAACATGAATGCTAATTCTGATGAGCCTAATTCTTGTGATGTTACTCCAATTAAATATATTGAATCTGTTGGTGTTTTGAAATCGCTAGTTTGTGCAAAAGTTACATCTGGTTGATCTCCAAATAAAGAAAAGAGAAGTGTAGGGGGAATTGATATTTTGCCTTCTCCTTGGCCGTAGTCGTTCTTCATTGAGTCTTTGCCTGATATACAAGGTAGCCTATATCCTCGACAGATTTCTTCTAAAGCCCTATTGGCGCGTACAAGTTGTGCCAACTTATATTTCCCATCAGGCGTCTTGCTGCTTTCAATAGGATCGGGCCAACAAAAATTGTCCAATCCTGCTATTTTATCCAAATTAACCCCAGCGCATACTGCATTTCTAACTGCTTCATCAACCGCAGCAAAAGCCATCGCTGCGGCATCAATATCTGAATAACGAGGTGCCATCCCACAAGAAACAACTACTCCATGTTTACTCCCTATTATTGGAGTAAATACTGCGGCATCTCCTGGTGCATCAGCATCCTTTCCTACAAATGGTTTGATTGTAGTTTGAGCAATTACTTCATGGTCATATTGCCTGACCCAATATTCTTTGGAGGCTATATTAGGCTGAGATAGTAGTGATTTTAGCAATTCACCTCTACCGCGTACTCCCTCTTCAGGTGTAGAATATTCGGGAAAAGTTGGGGGTAAATGTTGTGGAGGTGTCCATTCACTTTCTAATTCAAGTTGTGGCACTCCGTCATGTAAGAAATTTAAAGGGAGTAAAGCAACAGTTTCGTCACCATATTTCACATGAAACATTCCTGAATTTGTGAAGCAAGCTACCCATGATACTTCGACCTCGTGTAATTTTGCTAATGCTTCAAATGCATCAGCGTCCTCCTTCTTTACCGAAACGGTCATCCGTTCTTGTGATTCGGAAACTAATATTTCCCATGAAGAAAGGCCTTCTTGTTTTAGTGGTACTTTTGAAAGATCTATTTCGCATCCATTAGTATACTCTGCCATTTCACCAATACTACTCGAAAGTCCTCCAGCACCATTATCTGTAATGCATGTAATAAGTCCCATATCTCGTGCTTCAATAATCATATCAAGCATTTTTTTCTGTGTTATGGGGTCACCTATCTGAACTGCAGAAGAGGGTGATTCATCCGTCAATTCGAGGCTTGAAAATGTTGCACCGTGAATTCCATCTGCGCCTACTCTTCCGCCCACCATATATACCAATTCATCAGGTTGTGGGTTCTTTACATGACTATCTCTTCCGTCATTTAATTTTCTTGGCATGATTCCAATTGTACCACAATAAACTAAGGGTTTTCCTAAATATCTTTCATCAAAATACATAGCACCATTTACGGTTGGTATTCCACTTTCATTTCCACCTACCCTGACTCCTGAATGCACTCCCCTCATTACTCTCGATGGATGAAAAAGGTTGTCTGGAATGGGACCACTCCAATCAGGGGGACCAAAACAAAAAACATCCGTATTAGCTATTGGTCTTGCACCTAAGCCTGTTCCTAATATGTCCCTATTTACTCCAACTATTCCAGTCATTGCTCCACCATATGGATCTAGAGCAGAGGGTGAATTATGTGTCTCGACTTTCATACACAGACTCCATGTATCATCCCAAGATATTACCCCTGAATTATCATGGAAAACTGAAAGTAACCAATCAACTTCAGATTGCATATCTAATGTTGGTTGCATTATGTGTGTTTTGAAAAGTGAATTTATTGTTGATTGTTCTCCAGTTTCATTATCAATGTGGTTGATTTTTGCTGCAAATATTTTATGTTTACAGTGTTCACTCCAAGTTTGAGCAAGGCATTCGAGTTCTACATCTGTAGGAGAATTGGGTGGAAGGTTGTATTTTTCTCTTGTTTTCTGTACTTCTTTGTCTCTATAATAGGTCTGAATTGTTTTCATTTCATTAAGATTAAGGGCCAATAAGCCAGATTCCGATAATGAAATTAATTCATTGTCTGAAATTTCAAGGTTAATGGATTTGGGGGGGGTGAATTCTGTAATGGGTTTTTCAGGAAATGATAATGAGGGCCAATCTCCCATTGCACAATCATTGTAATCTGATATTGCCACCCTTTCTATTAGATTATTATGGAGTTGATCGGAAAGCCAATTTAAATCAGAATTATTACTAATTCCATAGAAAATATATGTTATAGAGGTGGATATTTGTGTATCTTCGGTATTCTCAGTAAAGAGTGTTTTAAAGCCATCTAATGCTGCAGAACCACTATTGTCTGTAACTCCTGGCTTAAATCCTACTTGTATTACACAATCTGGGGTTTCCCCAAAAATATTTGGATGATCTAATAAATGTGAATTAATGGTTCCTTGTTCTATTATTGGGTCAGTGAATAATTGTTCTAATGATGGTTCCAAGTCTTTTTCATTTAGTTTTGTTTTTATGTGATAGCCCACAATACTTCTTACGTTTTTTACAACAAAATTATGTTCTGAATGTAATCTTCTCCTAATTACATCGCCCCTCACGTCGCGGAGGCTTTCTATCTGACGCGGGGTCACCTCAATGTTGTGTACAAACGCTTGCATTAATCCCACACTGCACAGAGGGTGTTGTATAGGGCTCAAAGACATTACACTACAAAACAAGTTGTTCTCCAGTCTGAACCTTCCATAAATCGTAATATTTCCCTTGCATATTCAAGAGCTCGTCGTGTGTACCATTTTCACAAATTTTACCTTCTTGAATTACTATGATATTGTCAGCGGTTCTTATCGTTGAAAGCCTGTGGGCAATGACTATTGTGGTTCTATTTTTACTAATCCGGTGTATTGACCTTTGAAGCGCTGCTTCGGTTTCATTGTCCACTGAAGATGTTGCCTCATCTAAAATCAAAATTGGTGCGTCTTTTAATACCGCCCTTGCAATTGCTAATCTTTGCCGTTGACCGCCTGAAAGTTTGTGTCCCCCTTCACCAATTTGAGTATCCCACCCGTTTGGTAATTTAGAAATAAATTCGTTAGCCTCTGCTATTTCTGCTGCTTGAGTAATCTCATCAATAGTGGCATTTTCTTTTCCGTAAGAAATATTGTCCTTTACGCTTCCAGGAAAAAGAATTGTTTGTTGGCTTACTAAAGATATTGATGATCTTAAACTAGAAAATGTTAGATTATTGATGTTTTCTCCATCCAATAATATGATTCCTTTTGAGGGTTGGTGAAAACGCAATAACAGCCTGATAAGTGTTGTTTTACCACAGCCAGTTGGGCCTACAATCGCTTGGGTTGTTCCGGCTGGAATTTGAATTGAAGTGCCTGAAAAAATTGATTCTCTGTTAGGGTAATTAAAATGAATTTCTTTAAATTGGAGCGCCCCTCTTATTTCTTCCAAAGGTGGGGTTAAAGTTCCCTCTTCTGTTTCAATTTGAGTATCTAATAAATCAAATACCCTATTTGTAGAAGCCATTGCTCTTTGGTATAAATCAAATGTTTGACCTAACCTTGTAAGTGGCCATAATAATCTTTGAGTCATGAAAATTAGTATACTATATGCACCAACTGCAAGTTCATTATCAATAGTTAATTTGCCTCCAAAAAGCAATGTTGCTGTAAATCCAAATAAAATTGCCATCCGAATTAATGGTACAAAACTAGCACTTAATCGGATTGCTTTCTCATTCGCCTTGCGATATTGTTCAGAAGCATGTTCAACCCGAAGCATTTCTCTTGGTTCGCCAGTAAATGATTTAATTGTTTGAATACCACTTAGATTGTTTTCCAATAATGAATTTAACTTTCCAACTTCTGTTCTTACTTCTGCATACCTAGGAGCTATACGTGATTGAAATTTGAAAGATCCCCAAATAATAATTGGGATTGGAATTATAGCAAATATAGCAACTTGGGGTGAAATCAAAAAGAAGACAATACTAACCATGATTACTGTAGTTGCTACTTGGAGGAGGTCGTTTGCCCCATTATCAAGAAAACGTTCCAATTGATTTACATCATCATTCATAATCGATAATAAGTTGCCTTTTGATTGTTCACTGAACCATTTCATTTCCAAATCTTGTATGTGCCCATATAATTCTAATCTCAATTCGTGTTGAACCGTTTGTGCGATATTGCGCCATAATACTCCGTAAAAGTATTCGAACATAGACTCTAAAATCCAAATAATTAGAGTTATGCCTGCAAGAATCCAAAGTTGTTCATAAGAATCTGTGATTCCTGATTTTGCAAGAAAGGAGTTCTCCTTGGATACAACAACATCTACTGCGATACCAATTAATATTGGAGGTGCTAAGTCCCAAATTTTGTTCATAATACTACAAAATATTGCTAAAAAAATACGTTTGCGATGATGTTTTGTATTATTTAATAAACGCAAAAGAGGATGAATGGGAGTTGACATTATTATCACCAATCAAATATCGAAATGTGGGGGGGCTTTTGATTGATTGCAATTATCTGATTTGATAATAGGGCGTCTGTTTGAGGGCTTTTCCGGTGTAACTTTTATTGTGATTCATAACATCTTTAGGAGTTCCGGAAATAACTATCTCTCCTCCAAATTCTCCTCCTTCTGGTCCAAGGTCGATTATCCAATCTGCACATTTAATCACATCAAGGTGGTGTTCAATAACAATAACACTGTGCCCAACAGATCTTAATTCTAAAAGAACTGAAATAAGTTGTTCTACATCAAACAATGACAAACCAGTAGTTGGTTCGTCTAAAATGTAAACTGTATGTTTATGGGGGGGTCTTTTTAATTCACTTGCTAATTTTACACGTTGTGCCTCTCCACCAGAAAGGGTTGTTGCTGGTTGTCCTAGACGAATATAACCTAATCCTACTTGATGAATGGTAGAAAGTGTGCGGTGGATTTTTTTGTGGTTTTTGAAAAATTCCATTGCTTCACTAACTGGCATTTCCAAAACATCGTGAATTGTCCTTTCCCTCCAAGTTACTTCCAAAGTTTCTCTATTATATCTTTGACCTTTGCATATATCGCAAGTTATCCACACGTCTGGTAAAAAGTTCATTTCAAGTTTTATTGAACCCGCTCCTTTACATGCTTCACAGCGCCCTCCTTTTACATTAAATGAAAAATGACCGGGTAAATATCCTCGTTGTTTAGATAAATTTGTTTCTGAAAACAATTTTCTTATATCATCAAAAACTTTTGTGTATGTGGCCGGATTGGATCTAGGTGTTCTTCCAATAGGAGATTGATCTATAACTATGGTTTTGTCTACATTTTCAAGGCCGGATATTGATTTGTGTGTGCCGGGTGAAGTATCTGAATTGTGGATTGCCCGAAGTAATGCCGGTGCAAGGATTTGTGAAATAAGACTTGATTTGCCACTTCCAGAAACTCCTGTAATTGCAGTCATGCATCCAAGTGGTATTTTTGCATCTATATTCTTGAGATTATTTTCTTTCGCCCCGTGGACGATTAGCCAATTTTTATCTGGTTTATTACGAACGGTTGGGATTGGTATTTTTCTTTTTCCAGACAAGTACATGCCTGTAATACTATCTTTGGATTTCATTACTTGTTTGGGGGTTCCTGCAACCACGATTTCACCACCATCGAGACCTGCCCCGGGGCCAATATCCACTATGAAGTCCGCTTGAAGAAGGGTTTCTTCGTCGTGTTCAACAACAATTAATGTATTACCCAAATCTGTTAGTTCTCGAAGTGTAGTAAGTAATTTTTGATTATCACGTTGATGTAAACCAATTGTGGGCTCATCTAATACATACATAACTCCTGTTAATTTACTACCTATTTGTGTAGCTAAACGTATCCTTTGGCTCTCGCCCCCTGAAAGGGTGTTCGCCCGTCTATTAAGTGTCAAATACTCTAATCCAACTGAATTAAGAAAACTTAACCTATTGAAAATTTCTTTTATCACTTCTGTACCTATGAAAATAGAACGTTGGTCTAATTCGCCACCACCCCATTTACTAACTAAATCGAGTGATTCTTTTACTGTTAAATTATTTAATTCGGGTAACGTTATTCCTCCGACGGTTACTTTTCTAGATGCTCTATTCAACTTTTCTCCACAACATTCGGGGCATATTTCATCCAACATGAATTTGGCAATTCTATTTCTAGTTCCATCAGAATCTGTTTCCCTAAATTGGCGTTCTAATCTTGGTAAAACCCCCTCCCATGAGCGTCGCATTTCATATCTAGACCCCTTTCTTCGGCTTTCAAACACAAAATCAATTTCAAGTGGGCCCGTGCCGAACAATAAAAGTTGTTGATTTTCGGGGCTTATTTCTGCAAATGGCAAATCTGGATCTATTCCATAATATTCTGCAACTTGCCTCATTAAAGAACGATACCAACCTGCATTCATAGACCTTTGAAATGGCTTTACACAGCCCTCATTTATCGAACGAGAGGCAGTCATAACCAAATCTTCACTCAATTGTTTCTTTACTCCAAGACCTTGGCATTCTGGGCATGCTCCTAATGGTGAATTAAATGAAAATATCCTTGGACTCATTTCTGGTAAAAAAGAACCGTGTTCTGGACAAGCAAACTCTTCACTATATGCAATTGTTGTTCCTTCTTTAGTTTCTAAAGAGATACTAGCTTCCGTTAATTTTGAGTTTTTCTTTGGGGGTGAAATGCTTTCAGTTGCAACCACTCCGCCGCCTAATTGAAGTCCGGATTCAATGGCTTCAGTTAGTCGTTGTTTATTTTCCATAGTTAATACAAATCGATCGATTCTCACATCGATATCATGCCTGAGGTTTTTTTCTAAAAGTGGGGGGTTTTCGAAATCCACCTCCCTTCCATTCACTTTACCAACGAGATAGCCGTTTTGTACGAATTGCCTAAATAAATCAGTATGTGTTCCCTTCCTATTTCTAACGGCTGGGCTCCAAATAAATATACTATGTAATTCAAACCTCCATAGAATATCATCAACAATTTCTTGTACAGTACGACGAGCCACTTCTTTATCGCAATCGGGACAATGTGGTGTTCCTATCCTGGCCCAAAGTAGTCGGAGATAGTCCATTATTTCAGTTACTGTTGCGACAGTAGAACGGGGGTTGTGACTACCTTGCTTTTGATCTATGCTAATCGCTGGGGAGAGGCCATCAATACTATCACAATCTGCCTTTTTCATTTGGCCTAAAAATTGCCTTGCATAAGAAGATAATGATTCAACATATCTCCTTTGACCTTCTGCATAAAGTGTGTCAAATGCTAGGCTTGATTTGCCACTTCCGGAAACACCAGAAAATACAACAAATTTACCTCTTGGTATAGACACGTCTACGTTTTTTAGATTGTGGGTTCGTGCCCCGCGTATGGTGATTTTATCATCCTTTAATCTTGGGCGTGGGGATTTTTTGGACATGCCGACAAAATGGTGTGTTTGCCAATGGTTATTGAAGTAATGTTATTTTTTTAACAGGACTAAAAATTATTTTATTTTATTTTCCATTCGTAAGTGTCGCCAAAATGCGTACATCGAAAACGCACATAAGATGTGCCAAACCGCATGCCACTGAAAGAGGCTATGGGAATTACAACCTTCATCGGTTTGATCAAATAACCAGGTCAAATAGCCTATTAAAAATGAAACTGTTCCAATAATCAACCATTTATTTAAATTTCTTAATTTTATTTTAATTGCTGCTGCTTCAATTAATATCCATAAGGGTATTGCGAACATATAAAAATCTGCAACCCCCATTTTATCAAGAAATATATCTGATTTGAGAAATAAAATTCCAATTAAGGAGATAATAGACCAACTTGTAAAAAATGATATTGAATTGTATTTCATCATTCTACATGCTGTAAAAATCATTGGAAATAAAATCCACAACACCATTGCGAATACATCTAAAGTGCTTCCCGCTTTTGATTGTGTGCCGTGTGCGGCGGCGGCTCCTAAACCAACCAATATGCATGTTAAAGCAAAAGTCATTGTTTCTATTGATTGGTAATTTAGTGGTGATTTTCCTTGTTCAAAAGAGATGTGTTTTGATGGGTTTTGTTCTTCCCACCTCCACAAGATGTAGAATCCAGGAATGCAGAGGGCGAATGAGGATAAGGTATTCATTGGTTGCCGTACCAACCCCTCTTGGTTCATCTCACAGAAATTTTTTGTCGTACCGATTCTTTTTTCTGAGCGTTCGCCCCATCCATCTTGTCCAGCGATAATTGTTATCAAAAGTATACTGATTACAAAGATAATGGCTGCTATGAATAATTTTTTTTGTTGAAAAACAGAAATATTATCATCTAATGAAGAGGACATCGATAATATCTCCTGCATTCGCTGATTGCCCTGGTTGAATTAAGGTTACTGCATTGGAGGTCGTGGTGCTGCTCGAGTTTCCTGACCCTTGATTTGAAGTAAGTTTGGCAATAATTCCTTCTGAAGTAAATTCTACTAATACTCTTCTTAATACAAGTAATTCAGGATTTGTTTTTATCGGTTCTGTAAGTTTTGCTTTCAATATTTTATGGTTTGTGAGTTTTCCGCCCATAACATTTGATATCCAAGGCTTAACCAACATTAGAAACACTAATTGTGAACTTATTGGATTACCTGGGAGTCCAAATACAGGGGTATTATTCCACAATCCGAATAATGGTGGGGATCCTGGTTTCATCTTAATTCTCCAAAATTTTATATCCCCTTCATTTTCCATTATTTTCCTAACTAGGTCAAACTCTCCCATTGATACTCCTCCACTCGTTATTATTACATCAGAGGTTTTGGAAGCTGCATTCATTTTTTCTCTCAATTCGTTAATATCATCACTAATGGCATCTATAATTATTGATTCATGTCCTAATTCCTTGACTAGTGCGGAAAGTGCATATGAGTTAGATTCATATATCTGTCCAACATCTAATTTCTTTCCTGGTTTTACAAGCTCATCACCAGTTGAGATGATTGTAAATGTAATTTTTGAAAAAACAGGAAGTTCTGAATATCCCATTGTAGCAGCAAGACCTATCCGATAGGGATCCAGCATTTCACCTGCATTCAACATTGTTTGCCCTTTCATCATATTTTCACCTTTTTTTCTAATATAATTTGGCCGTGATTTTTTAGATAATTTAACTTGACCAAAATGTGTGTTATTATCGATTTTTTCGACCTCTTCAATCAATACAATTGAGTCCGCTCCGGGGGGAATTCTTGCACCAGTCATGATTCGAATTGCTTGGCCACTTTCTAGACTGGGGAGGGGCGTATTTCCTGCTTGAGATATTCCTATCACATCCAAAATTAGGGGATTTAAGGGGGTTATATTTATTGTATCTGAATATATTACTGCAAAACCATCCATACTAGAATTATC
>CAYSJV010000003.1:0-46803 GCA_964431435.1 uncultured Candidatus Poseidoniales archaeon | reverse complement strand
TGTGGTGGATGTGGAGCAAGTATCCCGGCAACGATTTCACCTTTCTTCGTCAAACCCTCACCAACTTTGCGACATATTCCAATGTCATGAGGGTTACGCTTACAAATCCTGCAAATTACTCTAGAATTAACTTTCGTAGGGTTCATCATGCGTCCTCGTATCGCCTCAACATGAGCCACGAGAGAGAGGCCACAGTTGTAAGCCCTCAGACAGCAGCATTGGAACCAGTTGTGATGCCGGCAGTTGTTGGCTTGTTGACTGGAATTATTACTGCAATTACCTTGGAGGAATTACCTGGACTTATTTCATGGATTGACGGTAGCTATATGGCAGGCGTATTTAATCTACAAGCAATATTACTCTTTACAATTCCAACTGGATGCATCGTTAGTTATATTCAGTCTAGGAGATACAACCTAAATACAATAGAAATGTTTTCTGGCATGATTGTTTTCATAATTTTCGGCTGTATGATGTCATTTGCAATGGGGTGCGGATTTCTATTTATCATACTACTTTGGTTTTGGGCATCTATGTATTGGTGGAGGTATGAACTACCAGCCTTCAGATTGGGTCTTTGGTATTCAATGGGTATTTGTTCTTCTGCAATGTTAGGCAATTTGATGATGTATTGGTATTGATATTCGCATTCAATATTTTATGCAAATATTTTGTGTTTCACTAAAAAACTCTAGTGAATACCTACCGCCTTCTCTTCCCACACCTGATGCTTTAACTCCTCCAAATGGAACGCGTAAATCCCGATGTAGCCACGTATTAATCCAAACCATCCCAGTATCTAGTGCTGCACTTACCCGTTCTGCTTTTTCAATATCTTGGGTCCACACAGATGCAGCCAATCCATAACTAACTCCATTTGCAATTTTGATTACCTCATCTTCTCTTTCAAAGGGGTGTATAGTAACTACAGGTCCAAAAATTTCTTCTGTCGAAATTCGTGAATTAATTCCTACGTCACTAATTATTGTCGGTTCAATATATGCTCCATTCTTTAATTTTTGATTTGTTTCTGGAATTTCTCCTCCATGCAATATAGTTCCACCTTCTGTTACACCTAATTCTATGTATTTCTGTACCTTTTCTAAATGTTGTTTGCTGACTAAAGAACCCAAATCTGTTTCTTCATCTAAAGGATCTCCTATGGTCATCTTTGAAACTTCTGAACAAAACTTTGGAACAAATGATTCCATTATGGAATTCTCTACCAATATTCTAGATCCTGCAAGACAAACTTGTCCATTATTTAGGAATGCAGCTCTGGCGACTCCAGTGACTGTACTTTCAAGATCACAATCTGAAAAAATAATACTGGAGTTTTTTCCGCCTAGTTCTAGACTTAATTTTTTGAATAGAGGGGCTGCAATTTTGGCAACTTCTTTTCCAGTTGCAGTCCCTCCTGTGAATGAAATTGCTCCTACTGATGGATGTTCAACTAGTGCTTGCCCAGCATCTATACCAGATCCATGTACCAAATTAAATACCCCTTTTGGTAATCCAACTTTGTCAATGACTTTTGCAAGATAATCAGCGGTAAGTGGCGTCAACTCGCTTGGTTTTGCCACGATTGTATTTCCCATGGCTAATGCAGGAGCAACTTTCCAAGATAGCAAATAAAGTGGCAGATTCCAAGGTGTGATTAGGCCTACCGTTCCTATTGGCTTTCTAAGCGTATAATTCATTGCATCTGCCATTTCATGAGATTCTGATGGTTGCGCTCTTACAGCCTCAGCGAAGAAACGGAAATTAGCCACAGATCTTGTTGCATCAACATTCCGAGCTAATTTAATTGGTTTCCCAGTGTCCATAGATTCTAATTTGGCTATTGTTTCAATGTTTTCTTCCAACTCATCTGCTATTTTATCTAAATATTGTGCTCGCTCTTTTACTGATAATTTGGCCCACGAACTTTGAGCATTCTTTGCCGCAATTATTGCAGAATCTACATCCTCTTTGCTTGATAGTGGTATGGTTGAAATTATTTCGCCCGTAGCTGGATTTATGTTTTGCATTGCTTTAGAATCTTTAGTTCCAGTGAAACTACCACCTATATAATTCTGTAAATCTATACTCATACTATCTATCCTCGTAATTTTCACTTGGCAATATATTGGAATATTTTTTCCAGTTGTAATACCATCTGTCAGAATCTGGATCCCATTCATCCCATGTTACTACTTCAGAGATTTCATTCAATTTATCTTCAGGGACAATTCCAGGTACAATGAATGCCTTTTGTCTGTCTAGTGGGTATGGATTTCTCAAATTAATTCCTAGTGAACCAAGGATCGATCTTGCAATATACCATGTTGCTTGTGGATTCCATCCATGTGCAATTTTAATAGTGATTCCCAGCCCATCCGGATAATCTTTGTGAATTAATGACAGCCCTAATAGTCCATCTGCACCTTCTTTGGCGAGTACATCCCCCTTTCCTGCTTTGATGATTGTTGAATCAAGTCTGTTGAATCCACCAATCAAATCTGGATTTTTGCACATGGCTTCCCATATCCAATCTTCATCTTTTGTTCTTGCTAATGAACTGAATAATACTGCCAATTCATTGACAGTGTTACTTATTGTTGGCAGCCCACAACCATCTTTACTTATTCTTTTAGGGGTCCATTCTTTTCCTAAAATACCTCTTAACACATCAATGTATTTTGGAAACCATTCAGATTGTGGTAGGGTATAACCTGCCCTATTTATCCCCATTAATCTCATTCCTCTCAGGATTGCAGCATGTTCCCCTGAGCAGGTGTGATACCATCTTCTTGGTCGTCTAACCTGTCTTCCAAATTGTACAAGTGGAACGTCTAGTGGTGTCTGCATCAACCCCCATTCTGATTCTTCAAGTATTGATTGTGCCGCAGAAACATGTTCGGTATCTCCGTTGTGACTGGAGCAAGCAATAGACTTTTGTTCCGAACTTAATTCACCATCTAAACAATCTGCAAAAACTTTCATCAATAGCGGTTTCATCATACTTCTTCCATAGCACAATACATTTCCACCAAATGAATGTATTACTTTGTCACCATGTGCCCAAGCAATTGCTCCGTGTATGGTGGTTTCAGATACTCCATTTCTACGATAATCGATTAGCGGCTCCCATTCGACATCTCTTCCTGTTGCAATTCCTTCCTCATTTATTCCTAACGGAGATGAGGGGTATACTGAAGAGCCAGGTTTGCCAGGTGAAACACCAGAATGTGTGTTGTTGGTTGACATATTTATTTCTCCATTTGAGATACAACTTTTTCCATAAATGCGGTCATATTTCTACATACTCTTTCCGAGTCATGATTGAAGAAATCAAACCAGCACATGATTTTGTCATCTTCATGAAATCGTTCTTTCAACTGCTGAGCAATTTCATCCGCATTACCAATTACAGCATTATTTGCAGCATTAGTAACTTTATCTGGGTCAACAGTGCCTTCCAGTGCATCCCAGTAACTACCAAGCGCTAACTTTGCTTCCTGCATAGCGGCTTCACTTTTCTCAGAATCAGTCAACCCCTCTTCTTCGTTGATGAATACCATTACTGTTCTAGGCATCATATTTCTTTGCCATTCTCCACCGTCTTTGTGATAATGTTCTCTCATACGTTGATGTGTTTCTTCGATGATTTTTGGTTGGGTTATAGATAAATTAAACACTTGCACAGGTCGCCATCTATTGACATCTGTTTGTAATTTAGGGTCATGGCTACCTAGTACTAAATTTAGTAAGTTACGATTCCAATTTTGAGGGATTGTTTTAATTTCTTCAAATTCATATCGATTGCTAATTTCAATTCGATTTGGCAACATGTCCAAAGAATCTCTGTCCATTGCCGCATTTTGTGTATTAACCCACTCTTCTTCAGTTCTAAACAGATCTCGAGTTAATACTGTTTCAGTTATGTCTTCGCTACAAATCACCTCGCCGTTGATCAATCTGAGAAATATTTCAGATGCTTCACGAAAGACTTGTCCGCGCAAAACCTTCCAACTTACTTCTTCTACTGAATCACGTGGTACAATTCCATAAGGCCTAGCCATGAATTCAAATCGACCAGCACTAAACCCTACATGCAATTTTCTTTTTTCATCTTTCAATGCATGTAATGTACAAAATGATCCAATTCTTTCTGCAACTCCTATGGGCCCCCCATTACACAATATACTCATTACTGCACTACCTACCTCTATGTTTTTTGTTCTTGCAAACATGTGGTGTGCCAATTGGAAAAAATCAGTACACAAACCTATTTCCCCATTCCAATGTGGAACTACTGGTTTTGAATTTTGTTTTTGAATTTTAGTCGAGAGGTGGGCTTGTGCTACCCAGGCAACCTTGAATCCTAGGGTATCAGCAACATCTAATTGTGTGAAGAAATTTGTGAACATTACATCTTCTTTGGGTGTATTGCCAGCTGCATCCGGAGTATGACAAATTGAAAAAAATACATCGAACTCCATAGTCGGCCCCATAGGGGCCGAACACTGACAACATAATGATGTTTGAGAATGAAACAAATCGTAATCCACTAAATCGATTTCATCCTACCGCCGTCAACAGCAAGGCTAATTCCCCGAATATATCCTGCAGCTGGGCTTGCCAGAAATGAGATAGCAGCAGCGGTTTCTTCTGGTCTTGCTAACCTGCCTGCGGGAACTTGTGAGATCCATTGTTCTCTAACTTCCTCGGGAGTAACTCCTTTCTTTTCAGAAATAGATTTGGCAAGATTATCTAATCGACCAGTGTCGGTAAATCCAGGCAATATGTTGTTGATTGTTATACAGGTTGGTAATTCCATTGAAAGTGACTTTGCCCACGAAGCCATTGCACCTCGCACAGTGTTTGAAAGCCCAATATTAGGTATTGGCTCTCTGACTGATGTAGAGATTACATTGATGATTCTACCATATCCGTCTTCTTCCATGCCAGGAACCAACTTCTTCACTAGGTGATGTGATGCTAAAAGATGCCTTCTTAGGTATTGTATGAATTCTTCAGATTCAACATCCAACAATGCACCCGATGGGGGCCCCCCTGAATTGTTGATTAGAACATGAACGTGGCCATGATTATTTTCAATATCTTCTAGTGCCACGTCAATGCTTTCAGAATTTTCCAAATCTACGACATAAGTGGCATGGATACCATTGTTTATCAGGTTTAATTGTCCTAGAAGTGACTCTAATTTTTCTTCCGACCTTGCAATTGCAATCACGGATGCTCCAGCCTTAGCCAAGGATATTGCTGTAGCCCGTCCTATCCCTTTACTTGCACCGCAAACTAAACAACGAATTTCCTTCAATGCATCTGCACTTAGTACAGTATCATTGTATTCATGAACTGTCATCAGACACACCCAATACTTATTCGCTTTTATCTTTTTCAATTAAATTTTTCAATTGAAAAATCAATTATTCAATTGAAATTTTTCACGAGTAATGTTGGTAAGTTTGCTTTTTTAATTTATCATATACAACTTCTAAAATCTCAGGTGGGGCATTACGAAATGTTGGAAAATCACTCTCTCCTTGCGGGTGTCGAATCTCATCCCACATTTGATTTTCATATGCCATCAATGCTTCTTTCATCAATACTCCAGCTAATACTAGTGTTTCAAAACATAAATCCTCATAGGTCATTCCCCGCTTAACATTTAATTTTCTACGCAGCAGTAAATCTCCCGTATCAATTCCATTGTCGCAAAAATGTGTAGATGATCCGATAGGTATGTCGTGGTATACTGACCACGCGGGACTTGCAGACCCCCTACATTCTGGAAGTAGGCCTGGGTGGGAATTGATGACACCATCTTTAGGGTAATCAAGAATTTCTCCTCTGATAATTCTCGTCCCTCCAAATACAATTAAATCAAGATCCAAATCTGTTAGTAGTGGCATCACTTCTTCGGAATTGTGTATTGGTACATCTTTGTGTATTACAGATATGTCTTTTTCTTTTAATTCAGAAATTTGTTCTTGGATAGTATCTGCCACTGGATTTCCAGCAATTCGTTTGAGAAATTTTTCTCTTTCTTCATCTGCAATGTCAGAATTTTCTTCAATTATTATGGCGGGAACAAATCCTTTTGACAATATTTGTTTCAGCATTTCTCTTCCATAGGGATGCTCTTTTAGCAACAAAAATGCAAATATGGGTTTCGCCATGCTATGCCACTCATGTATTTGTCTTCAAACCCTTCTATCAGGGTGTACATCTCTTTCGGTCTCTTGGGAATAGAACAGTTTCTCTAACATTTCCTGAACCAGTTAATACCATCAATAGTCTTGCTATACCCAATCCCCATCCTGCATGCGGCGGTGCACCGTATCTAAATCCGTCAATATAGAATCCGAAATCTGTTGGATTTAATTCCATATTTATTAGGTTTTGAATTAATACATCAGAACGATGCTCACGTTGCCCACCACTTGTCATTTCATCTCTACCATAGTTTAAATCAAAGCCCCTGGAAAGTTGACCTCCTGTTTCTGAAACTTCATTTTTGTCATGGTATATGTAGAATGGTTTCATTGACATTGGCCATTTTGGTAGGAAATAAAAACCAGGATATTTTTCAGCGATGAGGTCAGCATGATGCGCTTCAATGTCGCCACCCCACTCGATTTCACCGCCACCGTTTTTGATGATTTGGACTGCTTCACAGTAATCTACTCTAGGGAATGGTATTACTGGAACCTCTATTTCGATAGGTTCTTTTCCTTCAGATTTTCGATATTCATTTACAATGTCTATTAATTCATTGTCATCTTGTTTTATTTTTTTCCAGATGTGGTGGATCATTCGCTCAAGCACACCCATCACATCTTCATCGTTTGACCATGCCATTTCAATATCAAATGAAATAAATTCGTTCAAATGGCGGTATGTGTCATGTTTTTCTGCCCTAAATGCGGGACCAACTTCAAACACCCGTTCTAGGTTTCCTAATACGGATAATTGCTTGTACAATTGTGGGCTTTGTGAAAGGTATGCTTCTTTCTCAAAATATTTAATGGGGAACAAATTTGTCCCACCCTCTGCAGCAGCAGCTATTATTTTTGGACTGTTCATTTCCCCAAATCCTTCCGTAATTAAGTGCTCTCTTCCGTATTGCAAAACCTTGCTTCTTAACCGGAACATTGCATTTACATGTTTTCTACGTAAATCCAAAAACCGATTATCAAGTCGGACATCCATTCCTACTTCTACTTGATCAGTAACACCTAATGGAAGTGGTGTTTCAGCTAATGATAGAAGTGTTATTTTATCCGCAACCACTTCGTATTCTGCTGGTGGTTCTGGTTCTCCTTCTGCAACTTTAGGAGGGCGTTTTTGTGCAACCTTTCCCTTAATCTGAAATGTAGATTCTCTGCTTGAGTTTTGTGCTAATTCTAATTCTTCTTCGGTAACATTATCTTTTTTGATAAATATTTGGATGCAGCCAGTACCATCTCTAAGCATTAGAAAACAAATTGCCCCCTTTCCCCTTATGGTTTCAGCAAACCCACAAATTGTAACCTCTTCTCCTATCAATGAACTTCCATTGATTTCAAGATCTCCAAGCGTATGACTTCTGTAAGAAGTCGGTATCCATGAAGCACCCTTATCTTGTCCCATATACATTAGGTGATGTCTCTACTCTTTCAATGTGGTGTATCTGAGAGACCCATTCTTGTAAAACAAGAATCTAGAATGACGTTCCGTGTAGTTGATTAATCTCGTAGCATAGGGTCATAATATGGCGGGAGCCGTGGAACGAACTATTTTGACTGAGTGGAAAGAGCCATTGCAACATATGGAATCTAAATTCAGCAACAAGCGTAAGCGTTGTATCACTTTGGTTACTATTTTGTTATTTGCCTCCACATTACCTCTTATTAGTGGGACTGCAACGGCGTCTGACTCAATCGGATTGACTCTCACACCTCAGCATTTAATTTTATCACCGGGAGTATCTACAAACGTTACACTTTCAGTTCACAATAATGATTCATCCATGACTCATGACTTTGATGTAGAGGTAAATATGGCTGGAGTTGCAAGTACTTGGAATATCACGAGATCAGATACTCGTTTGAACAGTGTATTACCTACTTTTACCAGAGACACTACACTTGTAGTAAGGTTGGATAGTTCGGGACTTCTTTCCCATAATAGTGAGGCGACAATTACTGTATCTTGGGTAGGCAGTAATGTTAGTACTAATATTACCTTATTCTTATCAGTAGCACCACTACATTTACCTTCCATTAATGTTTCAGGTGCAGGCAATTTGGGATTGGTTGATGTTGCACCAGGAACAACTGTGGATGTGGATTTACCAATTACGAATTTAGGTAATGTAGATGATACGTACTTACTGGATGTTGAGGATGAACCAAACCTCTCACAATGGTGGTTGAATTGGACATCAAATCAATCTGGAGGGGGGAATTCTAGTGGTGGAAACAATAGTACATCTCCTTCAATGGGCAAATCAATCCCCCTTGGATGGAATATATATTGGGTGAATGATGTCATTTCCAACATTACGAGCAGTTCTACAGTTATACGTACGCTTAGAATCACAGTTCCTGCTAATGAGACACCATCTTATCAAGGAGTTCGCCTATTTGTGGCCTCGACTAATGGTAATTTTTCAATTTCATCTATTCTAGTGGTGAATGTTACAGCAGAACATATTTTGGCTTTTGATGATGTCACTCCATCTGATTATGTTTGGCTACCAAGTAAAACAGGGATTCTCAATATAAGTGTCACAAATATAGGCACCATATCTGATACGTACAGTTATTCAGTTGGCTCAAGTTCAGGGCCATGCACTCATAATCTTTTGACATTATTTGGATCAGAGTTAGAGGTTGGAGGTAATGAAACAATATTAATGGAAGCAACACCGTTTCCAGGCGCTCACCTCAATGATTCTTGTACTTTTGAATTGGTAGCATTGAATCTAGATGCAGGAATAGAGTTGACTTCTTCGTTTACTATTGTGGTAGGTGTTTCATGGCAGTTGAGTATTGTCGCACCATCTGAGGAGATATATGTGACACCAGGTTCTGATGTGTCTGTATTATTTACCGTTAGAAATAATGGAAGCGAATCTGATGAGTTACAATTCTTTGTTGATGCCCCTAGTGGTGTTAGCATATCCGCACCACCTGGATGGTTGACAATCGACAGGAACTCGGCAGATAGTTTTTCAATCACTTTTGCTGTTGCTTCAATGACTGATTTGGTGGGACCTCATAATGTGACTGTGAATGTGGTCAGTAAGAATTCTGCAGGTGCTGGTGCAAATACTACTTTCATATTAGTTGTTAACGAAAGATATGAGATGGGATTAAACGGACCTGATGATCAAAGGATTCAGATAGATGCTGGAGATTTTGGTCAACTTAATTTGAGTTTAGTCAACCTTGGTACTGTGAATCAAGGATTTACTATTGGATTTGACAATATCCCTGCCTGTGTGTCAGCATTATTGGATGACGAGACACAATTATTGACTAACGTTTCAGTACAGCAAGAAGTAAATTTTTCTGTGGTGTTATCAACAAGTCTTGCTTGTATTGCAGACACTTATCCGATTGAGATTATTGCGACTAGTGGCAATGATTCTAGTGTGAAAACAAATCTTTCTATCGATTTACAAATAATGGAACGGACAAGTGTTGCAGTGACAAGTGGCATTGATTGGTTGGTAGTTGGAAATTCACAATCTGCAGAAATCGTAATTTCTGTTTCAAACATGGGGAATAGGTATGACTCATTCCAATTTACTCTACAGGGAGCAGATGGTTTTGAATCATCTGTGAATCCATCTATCCTGACTTTGGCTGCTGGAGAACAAGGTGACGTAACAGTGTCACTTAGAAGAGTGTCTTCCAATAATTTGGATACTAGCATAACTATTACTGCGAGGAGTGTCATAAACCCAGATGTTTCATCATCGTATGAATTTACAGCAGCATCTCAAGTTATTTCAGCATCTTTACTTGTTGATCCAAATGTTAATTCTACCTTGCCCGGAGGAAATATATCTGGTACATTATACCTTAGTAATGATGGGAATGCAGTGGATGTATTCTTGCTGACTGCGAGTGAACTAACGTGCGAAATGCAATCAGAAATAATCTTATCAGCATCAAGCAGTAGTCAAGGAATTCCATACTCATGTGATGTATCTGAAGATACTGCATTTGGAAATTATAATCTGACTTTTGTAATTAGATCCCAAAGTCAAATTGAGACCTCATTTAGCAAAACATCAAGTTATGTCGTAGAACCTACATTTTCGGCAGGTGAAGATGCGGTTTTGATTGAAATGGATTATGGCAGTGTGAATCTGAGTTATTCAGGTACAAGCAAAGTTTCGGTTACTGTAACAAACCTACTGAATCAACCTGTTTCAGGAACCATATACGTGGTCGGCGACGAATTTGGAATCATGGATTATGATTGGATTAGAATCGATAATTCAACACATCCAAATCACTATTCTTTAGAAGTGGGAGGTGTTCAAGAATATACACTAGAATTAATACCAAGATCTGATAATCATGGTATTGCAACTTTGAATATCAAAGCAAATTCAAACGTGGGTGCAGCATCAACTACAGATTCATCTTCAACTTTTAAAGTTACGATAGATGGCAAACCTGCTCCAATCCATGGGGTGGATTTCTTTTTGTTCCAAGTTAACAATCAAAATAGTCAACTTGCTTTAATTGGAGGTTGGGCTCTTAGTTTACTGCTTGTTGTTTGGATTGTGAAATCTAGAAAGAATCGTAAAAGGATAGATGTTGAGTCAGATACTGCTGTTGATTTACCCCCCTTAGATGAAGCAGAATTACCTTCTTTCCCTGAATTAGTTATACCTGATATTTCAAATGAAGCACAGTTACTGGAAGATGGTTCAGTTAATTGCCCAAGTTGTGATGCAAAATTAAGGGTACCTTCAGGTAGAGTTCCACCCTTCAAATTTAAGTGTCCAAAATGTGACACAACAGTCAGAGTTGTCGATTACGATTAATCTGATTTAAATTTTGTAGCTATAAGAAGAAACGCAGTATGTCCAAATGGTCCATTCACTGGGCGAATACCACCTTTTGAGGCTCTACCCCAAGTGCGTTCAATTAATTCTCCAGCCCATTCAATTTCTAGTCCTTCTTCTTCACAAGCATCCCATGCTAGTTCTACTTGGCTAGAAACCGGGCAATAACAGGCTAATCTACCTCCAATTTCAAGTAATTTAGCAACAGCCTTAATCGCAATTGGATGGTCTGGTATGTCAAGAATAATTGCATCAAAAACATTAGAAATATTTGTGATTTCCTTTACCGAATCTTCTATTTTTCCAGTTATATGGTGGTGTTGTGGAGGATTGGTCGCTACGCTTCTTTGTTTAGCCATATTTCTTAACCCAACTTCTGAATGCACCTCCTTTTCTTCCACAGTTACATGTATTCCCCTTTCACTTAAAACACTCGAAATTTGCATGGCTAGGGCTGCGGAACCCAACCCCGCCTCAAGTACTTTGGAAGATGATCCAATTCCCATCTTCGCAATCAAAGTACCTGCATCTTTTGGTTGAATGATTTGTGCTCTTCTTTCCATGCCTTTGGCTAATTCGGGAGTTCTACAAGGTAGAGCAGTGATACATTTGCTTCCAATCATTACTTCTTCTCCAAATGCAACATTCTCCAAAATTCGTTTTGGATTAAAAACACCAAGTCCTTTGACTTTGATGCTAGTGTCAACAATTTTTACCAAGTATATGTTTCCATTTTCTTCCCTCAAGGATACAAGCATATTCTCACTTGGTTTGTCCATTAAACTATGCGAATCGTTTGTCCTAATTCAGTGTTGGGTTTATTGACAATATTGATGTATATTTGAACGAATACTACTCAGACGTAGTCTGACATCTATACACAATGGTTATCACTTATCAGTGTGAGGGATGAATATGAACAGCAGAGCGTATGTTTCGGTAATGATTGTGTTTTTGATGTCTGTTTCAGCATTTGGCTCAATCATGAGCGCAATTCAGGAATCTCCTGAAGAAGACAAAGTGGAACTTGAAGAGATTCCACAAACAATGGGTGCAAGTGACCCCGGTCACGTGGTTTTTGCACAGTATATCACTTCAGATAACTGTGGATTTTGCTACCAATATGGTTCACCAGCACTTTCCAAATTAAAAACAGATTGGCCAGATAGAATGGTGTATATTGCATATCAGTCAGTATCTTATGGTGATACCGACACTGCTAGGGCTGGTAATGTGAATGTTTACAATTGGCCATGGAGCTCTAGTGGCGCACCAGATAGCAATTGGGGAGATCGTTTAGACAAGAATGCCGGTGGATGTGGAAGTAACACTTGCTATGATTCAATGTTCAACAGTGGTGGCGGAATGAGCGCATCTACAGTTGGAAAATACGGTTTGATATCACAAGTTAATGCAAATGGAAATTATATCGATATTTCTGTTGCAGCCAAATATATTGGTTCAGGAACTCCTCCGTCAAACGTTTACCTATATGCAGCTTTAACTGAAGATACTTGTAATTCATACGTTTATGCTGATGGTTCTAAAGGACACCACTGCTGGAAATCATGGTTAACAAGCAGTGGAACATACAAATCCGCAACAGGAGGTACTGGTAACTCATTCGAATCTGTGAGTTTAAGTTCATCAAGTTGGACAAGTTATTCTTGGTCAGTTCCAGCAAGTTTGGTTAGTGGTGGCGCAGCTAATGCATTGGCAGTAGCAGCATTGATGGTTGGTGCACCAAGTACGGGTGCAAGTAATGAGCATACATTGACAGCAACCGATTCCTCTATGGGTTCATTGTTAGATGTAAGTTTAGACGGACCAGTAAGTGTTAGCAATAGCAACAGTGCAGGTTTGCCAGGATATGTGAATGGAGATGTAATCACTATTGATGCATCGATTACAAACAATGGTATTGAGGATTACTCGGACGGAGGATATCTTAAATTCTACCGTATTCAAGGATTATCTGAAGTTGAGTTTGGATCTGCTGCAATCACTAACTTGGTAGTTGGTGCAAGCAAATCTGCTCAGGCATCTTTTGATACAACTTCACTTCCATCAGATGCATGGGATGTACAGTTTGTTGTCAGAGTTGAAGGACCACCTTCAATGAATAGTAACCAAATGGTGCAGATATTACATGATATGGTACCTGAATCAAAGAGCCCATTTGTCGTAGGTAGCCCTGATGTAGAACGTGGTTCAAGCCGCATGGTTGAGGCAAAGATACAGCCTAATGATGGAATTGATACTATGTCAACAGTTACACCTACTCTGAAAATTTCAAAGCACGGAGAAAATGCTTGGTCAGAGGATTGGGTAACTGATGGAGACGTACTTTTCGGGGAAGGAACCAGTAATGAAAGATATGAGTTCTCTGTAACTCCACCTATTGATGCATCAGCAGGTACCTATGATATTGCATTATCATTTGCTGATTCAAGAGGACAAATCAGTGATTGGCAAATCGAAGAAAGTGCATTTAATCTTCTAAATGCTGCACCAGTAGTTACTGCAGATCCATATGAGTCTGTAAGGGTTGATACAAATGAGATGGTTAGTATGGTCGATCATATTTCCGATCCTGAAACCCCCCTCTCGCAATTAGATGTAACATCAAATATGCCCGAATGCGCTGCAAATTCTGAAGATGCTTGTTTCTCATGGCATCCTGATACTCAAAATGTGGAAGTCAGATTTACACAGATTCCTTTGGGTTCTAATGGTATACCCATTGCAAAATCGGTATCAATTTCAGTTTCAGATGGTGACAAAATAACTACTGATACACTTTACTTCTGGGTTATTGAGAATGGAATGCCACGTTGGGATGCAATACCTACTCAATCTCTCAATGAAGGCGGAATGGGGCTTTCACTTCCATTAATGCAATATCTTAGTGATACCGACCAGCAAGGAAATGTGGTAGATGATATTTCAGGATTAACTTTAGAAGTAGTTGGTATAGAAACTATACCTGGTGTTGGAACATCAGATGAGAGCCCAATTGTTGCGGCAACATTGAGTGGCTTTACTCTCAATATTGAACCGGTTAATGATGATGATGTGGGTTTGGCAATGATTACTTTGAGGGCAAGTGATGGTATACAAGAGAGTGATACTATACTTACAGTTAGTGTGAATAATGTCAACGATGCGCCAAGACTTGATTTAACAGGAATTGAGAATTTGGAAACAATGTTAGGTGAGCCTATACAATTTTGTTCGAATGCAGATTTATGTGATTTTGAATTCGGTTCAAGAATAACAGATGTAGATGATGATGATTCTGAGGCTAGGTTTTACAGTTCAGTTATGGCTGATGAGCCAAGTGCTGTGGATTGGAACCCAGTGACAGGAGAACTAACACTTGACTTTGAGACAGCAGGAGATCACATTGTTAGTGTAACTACTAGAGATCGGCATGATGCTACAGATGTATTTTCATTTACAGTTAGTGTATTTTCAGAGTTACCACTTGTATTGGTAACATCAGCTTCAGAAACAGGTGATGTTCTAATGGAATGGGAAGATATGTATGCAGGTCTTGCACCTACCGTGACTTTTACATTGCATAGCGATATTGGTTTGCAAGATCTCGCTGCAGATTGGCAAATGTGTGATATGACTACTGGAATTTGTTTGTATAACATGCCAAGCACACTCGCAGACGGTCAAGGACCTTGGTCAATTACGGTTGTATTTGCTGATGCTCCGATTCTACTATACAATTATGAGTTGAAGGTGTCATTGGATGGAATAGATTCAGATGGAACAGATAGGAAGATGGATTCATATTACAAATGGGAGATTACAGAATACCCACCACAGGATATTCCACTTGATGAGATGACTGATGAGCAGTTACAACAAAAGATGACTGAATTAGCAGCAAGTTTGATTCTATTGGAATCCGAATTAAATGCTCTCGAAGCCGGTAGTGATGCAAAAGCAGAAAAACAATCAGAAATTGATTTGGTTTCTAAGAACATAGAGGAAGTTAACTGTGCAATGGACGAGAAAACATGCCCAGGTGCAGATGTTAGTGGCTCTTCAGATGGTATGTTTTCAGATAATACTCTGTTGCTAGTTCTTGCAGCATTAGGCGGAATCTTAGTGTTAGTAATTGTAGTGGCTTTTGTCACTAGCAGAAGAAGTGGGAGAAATGACGGTCTAGTAGACTGGGGTGCGCAGGTACCTGCCATGGACCCAGTTGCCAATTCAATGTATGGTGGCGCTTCGGATATATTCCAGGCACCTATACAACCCACAGCTGCTCCTGTGGCACCTGCTGCAGTACCAGGCGGCGCCCCACCAATCCCACCAGGAGGCATTCCTCCAGGATGGACAATGGAGCAATGGCAGGTTTACGGACAACAATATCTAACTGAGAAAGGCCTGAATTAAAGTGGTGAATTTAATACTATCTGCGACTCACGCAAGGGGGGAAAGTCATGGCAGATTCTGATGATGACCCAATAATCGATACCCCTGTCGATGAGTGGTTAGATTCTGTAGAATTTACCAGTACAATGGATGTTCCAGTTCCAGAAAATATTGTAGACCAGGTTATCGGTCAAGAAGAAGCATCAATCGTAGTAAAAAAAGCAGCAGAACAGAGAAGACACGTTATGATGATTGGAGATCCAGGTACTGGCAAATCAATGTTAGCCAGGGCGATGACTGAATTATTACCTCCTGATGAGTTAGAAGATGTGTTATGTTATCCCAATGAGGATGATGAAAACGAACCACGTGTTCGGGCAGTACCTGCTGGCAGAGGAGATAGGATTGTAAAACAACTAAGAGAACAAGTAAAGGTTCAAAGAGACAAAACAAATAGAACTCTATTGATAGCAGTAGTTCTTATTGGTTTTGTTTTGGCTGTAGCAGCAATACAAAGTGGACAAATAATAACTTTAATTTTTGGAATGTTACTTCTAGGATTTGGTTATATGTTTATTCGAAGTAGATTGACATCAAGTGATGAAAATAAAATACCCAAAATATTGGTTAAGAGAGATTATGATTCTAAGCCCCCTTTTGTAGATGCAACAGCAACACTTGC
The DNA here is from genome assembly GCA_964431435.1 of uncultured Candidatus Poseidoniales archaeon. GTDB lineage: Archaea > Thermoplasmatota > Poseidoniia > Poseidoniales > Poseidoniaceae > CAYSJV01. Next base: position 30,646 of record CAYSJV010000003.1, on the reverse strand, counting down.
GGGAAGTTTATTGGGTGATGTTCGCCATGATCCCTTTCAATCAGGAGGAATGGAGACACCTGCACATGAACGTGTAGAAGCTGGAGCAATTCACAAGGCGCACGGAGGTGTTCTTTTCATAGATGAAATAAATTTATTACGTCTTGAAGAACAACAAGCACTTCTTACAGCAATGCAAGAAAGAGCCTTCCCAATAAGTGGACGTAGTGAACGTTCTTCAGGTGCTCTAACAAAGACCGAAGCAGTACCATGTGATTTTGTTTTGATTGCAGCAGGTAATTTGGATGCAATACAAGGAATGCATCCTGCACTAAGAAGTAGAATTCGTGGATATGGCTATGAGGTGTATGTCAACACAGATATGAAAGATACTGCAAAAAATCGTAGGCGATTAATCCGATTCGTCGCTCAAGAAATCAATCGGGAATCGGAACTTAATCGCTCAATACCACATTTTGATCGTTCTGCTATTTCGTCAGTACTTAGGGAAGCTCAAAGAAGAGCAGGTAGACGTGGAAGACTTTCATTGCGATTAAGAGAATTAGGCGGTTTGGTTAGGATATCAGGAGATTTAGCACATGAAGAAGATGCTGAACTTACAACATCTAAACATGTCCTTTCTGCAAGAAATATCGCTAAGCCACTAGAGCAACAAGTGGCAGATCGGATGATAGAACGGAGACAGGAATATTCGTTATTAGTAAATAGAGGTAATCGAGTTGGTAGGGTAAATGGATTGGCGGTATTAGGTGCAGATTCAGGTTTGTCTGATTATAGTGGTTTGATGTTACCTGTAGAAGCTCTAGTCACACCATCTCAGAGTTCAGGAGGTAAAGTTTATGCTACAGGCGGCCTCTCAGATTTAGCAAAAGAATCGGTTACAAATGTATCAGCAGTAATTAAGAAATTAACTGGAAAGGACGTTTCAGATTATGACATTCATATTCAATTTGTAGACACACATGGAGTAGACGGAGATAGTGCTAGCATTACAATAGCAACCGCAGTAATAAGTGCTTTAGAAAACATACCTATTGATCAAAATTTGGCTATGACAGGTAGTCTTTCAGTAAGGGGTGAAGTGTTACCGATAGGCGGAGTTACTGCAAAGATTGAGGCTGCTGCAAAGAGTGGAGTGAAAAGAGTCATTATACCAAAGGCAAATGCAAAGGATGTCTTAATTGATGATTTGTGGAAGGACCAAGTTGAAGTTATACCAGTAAGTACTCTCGATGAAGTAATAGATTCAGCATTAATTACTTCTGAAAATAAGGTTAGCTTGGTAGAACGACTTGGTAGTGTAATCGATGTATTAACCCCGGAAACTAGTAAAAGTACTCAACCCTCAAGTTAAGCATTTTAAATGTGTTTTGAGAGGGACTGATTATGAATCAGGATAGTACCTCCGTTAAAGGAAACTCAGTAAACCCGATGGTGGTATTGTTTCTTGTCTTGGTTGTTGACATGATTGGGTTTACAATGATAATACCTTTTTTGACATTTCAGGTAAAGGATTTAGCGAACCCAGAACAAAGTTTGGGTATTTGGGTTGCAGTAATAATGGCAGCATATGCAATTGCACAGTTTCTATTTTCACCAATGTGGGGTGGATTATCTGATCGAATTGGAAGAAGGCCAGTTCTTATGATAGGATTAGCAGGGAATACTGCTTTTTTTGTTTTGTTTGGAATTGCGAACACGCTCTGGTTTGCCCTAATTGCTAGATTTTTAACAGGTCTTTTCAATGCCAATGTTGCAGTAACTAGGGCGTATGTAGCCGACATATCTACCCCCGAAGAAATTCCAAGTAGGATGGGGATACTTGGTGCCGCCTTCGGTTTGGGTTTCACAATAGGGCCGGCTATTGGTGGATGGCTTTCAGAACCCGCAGAATGGAAATGGACTTCGATTTTTGAAGATACAATTTTTGATTCACACCCTTACCTGCTACCATGCGTAGTAGCATCTTCACTCTCCTTATTTTCATTTATTCTTGCATGGCGAATATTGGAAGAAAGCGCACAAATTTCCGATAAAAAGAAAGATAGAATTGGTTTAATTCAAACACTAAATAATAATTTCAAAGATGTATTAGTTATGTTGAAAAGACCAATAGTTTCACCATTATTGTGGTCTTTCACATTCTTTTGGGTAGGGTTTACTATTATGCATGCCACCTTTATTTTGTTTACAATGATGCCTAGCTCAGATGGGGGTTTGGGGTTTAATGCAGCTCAAAATGGAACAATTTTTGTCAGCATTGGATTAATTGGTGCAATTACTCAAGGGGGACTAATTGGACCTTTGACTAAAAAATTCGGAAGTACAAATTTACTTGGTGTGGGCATTATCTTGGCGGGTTTAGGTCTATCTAGTATCCCTTATGTTACAGCAGATGTTGCTTGGGTTGGATTAATTACAGTTACTGGGTTTGTAGCGTTTGGAAATGGTATTGCCGCACCTAGTAGAGCAACACTCTTAGCACGTTATTCAGGAAGAGGTGAATTGGGAATGGTGATGGGCGTAGCAGAGAGTTTGAGGGCAATGTCTAGTATCGTAGGTGTTTTACTAGGTGGAATAGTTTGGGACCTTACAGTAGATAGAACGGATATTTTTGATTACCATACAGCATTTAGGTTGTGCGGAATATTTGCTTTGATCGGATTCTGTATATTTAGATTCAGCAAAGCGTGGCATACTGAATTAGATGAGACCGAATAAATTCATGATCCAATAGACTGGATCTCCAAAAATAGCTAATGGTAACACTGCAGGCAATAAGAATGTAAGCAGTGGGTACTTGTGAGTAACCCACGCCCATTCTCTTCCCATTTCTTCCAATTCTTTTATCAATTGTTGTTGTTCATTTTTGTCTCTTGATTTTCGAGGAGGTCTGGTACTGGTTTTTATGCTATTTACCCCATCAGGGTTTTCCACTATAGTATCCAGTATCCATACATGTGAATTTTCAATATTTTGTAATTGCATTCTTTCAGCATGCCATATCATCTTTAAGTCATTAATTGACTCAATATTTCCATGTTTTATGTTTTTGAAAATTAGAATGAGTGGCAGTAACAAAAATATTACTCCACCCCATAGTAACAAAGATAGTGCAGGTGGTGTGAAATTGATTCCGTATATCGAAGAAAAAGTAGACCAGTTGGGAATTAATATCGCAATTAGCATAAGTGCTTTAGCATCCGCTCCACCGTGGATTAATCTGAACCTCCATGCCATGTCGAATATGAATATCATTAATCCCACTACAATCGTAGTACCCCACAACTTTGCAACTTCGCTTTCATTTGATAGAATTAGATAGTTTGAATCAATAATCCCAATATCAATTAGTAATATCTCCCCATATGTGTATGCCCCATATCCTATTCCCAGTACACCTAACAGATAGAATATACTCACAATCCAATCTGCGTATTTACCTTGTTTCAAATCTTTAATGGCCGGTCTACCTATTACTGACTGACTTGCATATGCAATCATTGCAATTGCAGAAAGCAAAATAATCCAATCTGCCCCTTGAACTAATAATTCAACAAACCATAGAAATATGGCTGGCTTTGACCATGAAATCCAGTAATCATTTGCAACTCTTCTTGACTTATAATCAAACCAAGCCGCACCAGAAAGGCATGCAACTAGTACTGCATATCTTAGCCAGCCAACAATCGCTAGTGTTTCTATCATCGTGGTGCCCCTATACCGGCAATTGTATTAAATGAGACACCACATCAGGGCATGTCGCAGATGGTGTTTGGAGGTAATTTGTATGGCGGATGTCGAGTTAAGATTGCAGCAAGTCGCGACAGTAATCACACAATTGGATGATCCAAAGGTACCTCGGAATATACGTAAAGGTGCTAAGGACTCTATCGATGAGTGGTTGCTGAATAAGGGTAAATCGATGGATGTTAGAATTGCAATGACACAAAATAAACTTGAGGAACTTTTTGAAGATCCAAATATACCACCTGAATTTTGTCCATTAATTCTAATGATAACTACTGAACTTGAGAGATTATTAACTCAAATTTAGATTAATTAAACTGCTCCAGCACGCCTATATTTGTCATAAGAGTTCTTTGCCCTTAATCCTTTATTACCACATTTTCTGCACTTAGCAGCACGCTTAGAATTTCTTGCATTACACTTCATGCAAATCTTTACATCGATTAGCCTAGCTTCAGCTTCAGGAAATCGTTCCATGAGCGGGCGACCCACTTCCGATATTTAACCACAACCTTAGTATTGATTTCAGTTTGAGCCCATTTAACCGGTAAAGAAAAATGATGTGACGCTTTGGAATGAGTAGATGTGTGTGCAATGAGAGTTGTAAGAATGCCTGGAATACACCATGATAGCAATTCCATTTTGCTCGAGGGAACTAAATCTGCGATGGTGGTAGATACAGGCACAAGTTGGTATCAGTTGCTGCAATTGGAACGAATTAAAAGTCAGTTAAAGTCTCTAAACGCGATTAATGGTATTCTACTAACAAGTAGAAGGTATAATAATTCAGGGGCAGCGGATTTTATTTCTAAAGAATTCAATGGAATTCCTGTTTATATCCATTCAAAAGGAGTAGGTCCTTTGGGGGCGGGTGACTTTTTCACAACTTGGGCTTCACGATTTGATTCCGACATGCCTCCTACTTTAGCAAACCCAATTACAAATGGAGATCAATGGGAATTGGGAGACCTTACTGTTGAAGCAATCGAATTGCCAGGATATTGTGTGGATTCAGTTGGATATTATATTCAAGAAAAGAAAACACTTGTTGCAGGCGGTACACTTCCTGATGCACAGTTTCCAGCTAGGTGGGATTTACCTACTGGAAATTTAATTGATTTAATTTCTAGTTATGAAAAAATAAGCCAGTTGGAATTAGATTCAATAATTCCTGGATTTGGTTCTACTATTAGGGGTTCAGATGAAGTTGAAAATGTAGTACGGCGTCATTTTGATTTCTTTTCCGAATGTGTAGATAGGGAGGGATACCCTCCTTCTGATTGGGCTAAACCAGCCATCACTTGCACATATCTTACCCCCTCGGAATCTTGGGATTAATCAATAGTACTCTTTTTCATCCTTAGTTTCTTTCTTCCAAATTCTATAACAAGATTTACAAATTTTCACTCTGCCTTTTTGAGTCTCATATTGTCCTTTTGACCAAACCATGTCCGCTTTGCTTGCACCTAAACTTCTTCCACCATTTGATTTATCTGCCCAATTATCACATTTTTTAATTCCACAGGTTGTTTCAGGAGTTTTTTCTTTTGAATCGTTTGATGCTTCACTTTTTTCAACTTTTTTCCTACGTTGTTCTAGTGCTTTCTTTGCAGCCTGTCTGGCCTTTTCTCTTCTTGCATTTCTTCTTGGATCCATTATTCCACACTCATTAATGATTTGCTAATATTGTTGCATCTCTGTCAGGCCCTACCCCCACCGATGATATCTTTACACCCAACAAATTCTCTACTTGTTGAATATATTTTTGTGCATTTTCAGGAAGTGCCGCAAATCCTTTACTATTTTTGTTTGCATCTTTTGCAATATCTAGCCATTGTTCCAAGGTGTATGCTTCGAACCCTGGCATTTCAAGATAAACAGGCTTACATTCCTCCAATATTATCGAACTAGTTGGTAGATTTACGATTTTCTCTCCACGATAATCATAACCTATACATATTTTTAATTTATCTAATCCACCTAATACATCCAATTTTGTCATCGCAAATTCGCTGAATCCATTTACTCGATGTGAGTGTTTCAATACCACCGTGTCAAGCCACCCACACCTCCGTCTTCGTCCTGTGGTGGTACCATATTCATGGCCTACTTCTGTCAAATGAACCCCTATGTCATCATCTAATTCAGTTGTAAATGGCCCATGACCTACTCTCGTAGTATATGCTTTGACAATTCCGATTACACGATCAACATGTCCCGGATGTATACCTACGCCGTGTGTTGCATTACCTCTGCTAGTAACAGATGAGGTTACGTACGGATAAGTCCCCTGATCTATATCAAGCAAGCAACCTTGTGCACCTTCTAATACTACCCTTTGCTCCATCTTTAGTGTATTTTCTATTCTGATGGCAGTATTATCTATTGCGTTTCCAAACCGGGTCATTATCCACATTAACTGTTCACACAATTCATCTGCAGAAATCACAGTATCTGAACCACTAACTTGTAAAAGTAAATTTTGTTTTGAAACAATTTCTTCAAGTGATGCTTTATCTTCAAGAATTGATCCGATATCCCCAAATCTTATTCCGGTTCTTGATATTTTATCACTATAGGTTGGCCCAATACCTCTCCCAGTTGTACCTATTTTTTTGTCAAGCCCATCTAATGCGCGGTGAAATGGTAAAATCACATGTGCTCTTTCTGAAATAAACAATCTATTTCCCGCAGGTTTTTCATTAGATTTTTCACTCCAATCTGTTAGTTCTTTATCTAATACCCAAGGATCAATAACCATCCCATCTCCCAATATTAATTCACAGTCTTTTCTAGTAATCCCGCTTGGTAATAGGTGGAATTTGAGTATATTTTCCCCCAGTACAACTGTATGTCCTGCATTATTACCTCCTTGAAATCTAGCTACAAGGGATGCATTACCTGCAAGTATGTCTACAAGTTTTCCTTTACCTTCATCTCCCCACTGGGCCCCAAGAACTACTGTGGCTGGCATCCTCTTCAGTACCTCTTACCAAATTCACCAAATAAACAATCTTCCTCAACACCGAGAAGTTTGGTCGTAATTACTTCGAACAAGTATACGTAAGGTTTATAAGTGGGAAACCCACACTATGTAACTTGGAGTTAACTAGTAATATAGGGGTGAGTGTAGGTGCCGGGCGATAGTAAAAATAAAGTGAAAAAAGAAATAGAATTTGACATTGATAAAGGTAGAGATTCAGGGTTTGTACCCGATTCAAGACCAACGAGGAAAACAACTGGACAAGAAGATCCATGTGCCGATTGTGGTGAAATAAATTGGTCAACTGATGAAACGCGTGGCGAGGTTCATTGCGCATCATGTGGGTTGGTAGTAGAACAAGATGTAATTGATCCCGGTGCTGAATGGTCAAATCACGGAGATGGTACTGATAAATCTAGAGTAGGTGCACCACCTACTTTTGCATTATCTGATAAAGGACTTAATACAGTTATTGATAGAAAGGACCTCAGAGGTAGTAGGGCAAGTCGATTAGGCATGAATGCCAGAGGACGAAGAGATTGGAATAGAAGAGCTGTAATTGATTCACGATCAAAAAATCGGAGTAGTAGATCACGGAATCTGACAAAGGCTATGCAATTTATCAGAAATTGTTCAGACCTTCCAAAAAATCTTCAAGAGGAAGCCGCATTTTATTATCGAAAAGCAGTTGATAAAGGGGTTGTTACAGGAAGGAGTATCGCAGGAGTTTCTGCAGCATGTACTTATTTGGCTGCTAGAGAAGCAGGTTTACCAAGATCAATAATTGATCTCGCCAAATCATTTGCTGTTGGAGAAAAGGAATTGAAAAGAACAATCAGAATCGTGTCTAGGGTGTTAGGTGCACATCACGTTACCTCACCTGTTGAATATTTTGATTTGTTCCATAATAAATTGCAATTGCCTCCGGCTGTATTAATGCAAACCCATGAATTATGGGATTCCGTAAAACACTTGGATGTTTGGCAAGGGAAAAAACCATCAGGAGTTGCAGGTGTGATTTTGTACAAATCATCTCAACTGAGAGGACACCCCCGTACTCAAGCCGAAGTTTGTAAGGTGGTGGGTGTGAGTGAAGTTACGCTAAGGGGACTTCTTAGACTTCTTGAAAGTGCGATGAATAGTGTAGGTGAAGGTACAACCCACTAAGATCAATCATCATCAGAAAGAGTTAGTTGTTCTTCAATTTCAATCAATTCATCTGCTAATTTGATTCGTTCATCTTCATTTATATCTTCTGAATCCATAAGTTCTCTAATCTCGTTAACACGTTCACGTAAAATTTGACGTTTTTCGTATGTTTTGGCAGCTGCTTTAGTTTCAAGTTTTTCAGCTTCTTTTTGGCGTTCTTCTTTTTCGCGTTGAAGTGATTCAACCTCTTTTGCTTTTTTACGCGCTTGCGCTTCATTAATACTCGTGGGCGCTTCATATTTGATTTGCATATGCGGATAAGGTATGTCGATACTCTCTTCTCTGAATTTTTCTAACACAGTGCTTAGAAGGTAATCTCTTGCCATGTATTCATCTGAATAATCTGTGACCCAGCAGTTCAATCTAAACACTAAACTGGAATCAAGCATTGAGGTAAAAAGAACTCTTGGTTCTGGGTTTTTGCTCAAATAATCACAACTATTTGCAATGTCTTGCAGAACTTGCTTTACGTGTGCTGGAGACTCATCATAACTAACTGTGAAATCCATCCTCAAATTAACTCTTCTTGGGAATTCAGATGGCCCTCCTTTTGCATAATTTGTAATCTTTTCACTGGCAATTACCTTATTAGGCAATATTACCATGTGTTCTGAAGGTGTTCTAATTTTGGTGGACATAAATCCAATGTCTACAACAACACCAATTATCGCTAAGACCTCAATTTTATCACCAACTTGGAATGGCTTATCAATCATTAATTGTGCAGATATAATCATATTGGATGCAGATTCTTGCATAGCCATGCCTATTACCAAAGAAAATATTGTTAAAGATGCTAATGCACCTGTTATATCAATATCTAATTGTGCCATAATTACTAGTGCAGCCGTTGCCCAAATTATGACTTTTATTAAACCAGAAAATATGGTGGTTCCACCTGACAAACCAAGGTTGCCTTTTTTATCCAATGTTTCAAGCGTGGGCGGCAAAAATTTGTTTACAGATCTTGTGAGGAATCCACCTATTAGAAATAGTAACATTATTACAAGCAATGTTGCAATTGTAGACCTTAAAATAGGGGTTAACTGTGAATCAAGCGACCATAATATTGTAACATATAGCCCAGATAAAAATACTGCATAATTAACCAATGGAGTAGCTAATTTAATTAAATCATCATCCCATTTTGCTTCAGTTTTCTTTACTAACTTCATAACAGGGCCCCATACCAATGCTCTGGTCATGAATGCGACTACTAAAGAACCAAAAACTCCGAAAATTAACTTCCCCCACCACTCAAGACTATCCAAAAAATCCATCATTGCAGCAAAATCAATTGTGGCCATGTTGATGCGAGAACATCTTACAAATGAATATATTCCCAATTAATGATTAAAAAATATAATGAAATTATGAGAAATAACAAAAGGTAAGTTGTTTAGGGAGTGGCGTAAGGGGGCTTAGCTCAGCTTGGAAGAGCGCTTGGTTTGCAACCAAGCGGCCGCGAGTTCAAATCTCGCAGCCTCCACTTTTTTGCAGGACCATTAAGTGGTTGTATTTGCCTTCTCCCACTAGTACCCACTCTCAGAGAACATCATGAATAACCATGCATAATATACTACGGCTAACATCAAAAATACTATTCCAATCCATGAAATTACTTGAGCGGCTCTTGCTGAACCATGATCAGGGTGCCCAGGACTTACTCCAGTAATGGATAATGCTTGATGAGCCATAATGAGCGATATAATCGCTATTGGTTGACAACATAAAAGACCAACTAAGGATAGTATTAATGCAGTTGTTGCAGATGTGGCTGCATAGCCCATCATACCCCCCATCATTGGTTGCTGACCGATTGGAAATACTGCGGGCTGAGTCGTTCCCATCATCATTGGCTGCTGTCCGCCCATCATTCCTGGTTGTGCTGGAGCGGCACCCCAATTCGCAGTAGGATCATTCATTGGCTGCATTCAGAATCCCTCTTTGAGAGGCATTCCATTTCCATCTACTGAGATTGAACCTGTCAAAAGAAGTATACCTTCAATCAATGACCAAGGCCAAGTTATTAGAGAACCAATGCCAAAAGTTAACACTGTAATCAGTAATTGAGCAATCCCCTTTCCATTGTTTCCTAAATAGAAATTATGTATTCCTAGGACACCTATGAAAATAGCTAAAAGGGCCGCTACAAGTTTACTTTTGGCGTTTGGATTCATCATCATTACTGGCTGCGCCATCATTCCTGGTTGTTGCATCATCATTGGTTGTTGCGCTACAGGTTGTCCAAATTGGTCTGTTTGTGGTTGCTGCATTTCTGGTTGCATTGTCATCTCCAATACTCGCTATACTGCTTACTCTAATAATGTTTCATAATCTAAATTATTAATAACGTATACCAGTTCCATACGCTATTATTTCCATTGCGGCTTGTTTTTCTGTGTTGGCACTTATCATTGAGGTATCAATCCGTAGATTAATCACATCATCATAACCTTCATCCCATGCTTTTTCTCTTAGACGTTGTAAAACCTCTCTTCTAGCCCAATCAAAAGTATTGGTTAGAACGTCTATTCTCCCTCCAAACATACTACTTATTTTCCCGACCAAGATTTGCCACCAACTAGGTGACATGACTACATTAGCCCATACTAGTTTGCTTGAAGTAATGGCATCATCCCTACTTGGTTTTCGTAGATTTGTAATGGGATCTCGAGGTGAATTAATTTCTCTTTCGAGCAACTTCTTTTTCTTCGATTTTTGATAAAAGTGACCTCCTAATAAACTCGCTATCCATGGACCTAAAGTCAATGATAGTGTGAGTGTTATCCAAAAAATATATTCAAATGTTTCTTTATCTATCCACACTTAAATCACTCATTCAACTACTACTGCAGTGCCATATGAAAATAATTCAGCAGCACCACCTGCTACTGCAGATGTTGCAAATCTGACATTTACAATGGCATTTGCCCCCCTCCCAGCCGCATCCATCATCATTCTGGCAAGTGCCTCATTTCTTGCTTCACTGAGTAACTCAGTATATGCTTTTAATTCACCACCAACTATATTTTTAAATCCTGCAAGTATATCTTTTCCGATATGTTTTGCTCTTACTGTTGAGCCTGAGACAAGCCCCAGTGAGTTAACTATATTTCGTCCAGGTATTGTTTCTGTGTTAGATACAAGCAATTGCATTGGGTGTTCGGTCATATCAAATCGTTGGAGTGTGTGGTTCTAAGTCATTCCTCTTCTGGCTTTTTAACTGATGTGTTTATGTGGAATCCACTTTCAGGTAACTCCATCCTTCCTTTATGTTTTGTAGCACAAATCAAAATCACAGCAAGTAATGACAAATTACACACTATAGTTCCTCCTAAATTAGAAGCCAATGTGACTGCCGGAATCCACGCTTGCTCTTCAGGATAAAGTCCACTTGTCATATTAGTATATTGTATAGTTAGTATAAGCTGCCCTATTGTACTTACTAGTAACCAAATCCCAGCCATAGTAAACCCGTTTTGATTGCGTTGGATTAGCATTGTACATGCCACCATGCCAATTATTCCACTTACAAAACTTAGTAAACAAGCACCTTGCCCTAACCCTCCTTGCATTTCATCAAACATATGAGTGACATTTTCATAGATTCGCCATTCCTCATTTGTTTCGTTCCATTCACCCTGTTCTTCGTTTGTACCATTTTGTGGGAATTCCCCCGGTTCTTCTGGATTCCAATCTGATAATAGTAGATCATAAGGAATTAAAAAGGTTACAATAGAACCTAATACGCTGAATATTGTCATCACCCCTATGGCTATGGCTAAACCCCAAGACCACCATTTCGATGGCTCTCCATTATTTACAGGGATTCCTAAGGCTTGAGGATTATTCCATGATGAATTCATAATTATCACAAGATTGGTTGTTTTCTAAGCCATTCTAAATCGGAAATGTACAATTGTCTGATATCATCAAGATTGAGAACTAACATCGCTAAGCGTTCTAATCCCATACCCCATGCTAATACAGGTGCTGTACAACCCAATGGCTCAGTTACTTCTGGTCTGAATATACCAGCCCCTCCTAACTCCAACCACTCACCTTTCCATTTCACTTCAATTTCGAGAGATGGTTCCGTATAGGGGAAATAGGCAGGTCTAACTCTTACTTCCGGGTAACCCATTTTTTCATAAAACGTTGTCAATGTAGTTACCAACATTGGAAGGTTTGCTCCTTCTTCCATAATGATACCCTCAATTTGATGAAATTCAGGTAGGTGTGTTCTATCGATACTTTCTTTTCTGAATACACGACCAATTGCAAAAACTCTGCATGCATCTTTTGGCTTTTCTTCTAAATATTTGATTGTATTAACAGTAGTGTGTGTCCTAAGTAGTGCTGATTGTGCCACCTCATCTGAAAAATTTCCCCCCCAACCACGACTACCCGTATCTCCTCCATGTTCATGCACATTCTTCCATTGATCTATACGTTCGGAATCTATTTTGATTTTATCAGGATTGGTCAAGTAGAATGTATCTTGCATTTCCCTAGCAGGGTGATCTTGGGGTATGAAAAGTGCATCCATGTTCCATCCTGCAGATTGGACATAATTACCAGATATTTCTTCAAATCCCATTTCAAGAAAAATTGATCTAATTCGTTCAATAAGGGATTGCATCGGATGGGGTCTTCCACCCTGCGCCATAGATGCTTCGAGTGTCACATCATAAGATTTGAATTTCGCATCCCTCCACTCATCTGATTGTAGCATTTCAGGAGTAATTTCTACTATCTCTTCAGATTCTTTTAACATCTCTTCAGATACATTACTGGCACTTTCTGTTAATTTCCAAGTTCTAGATGTACTTTCATTTTGCTCTATCAAACCCTTCCTATTTTTGAAATGGACTACCATCTCTTGATTTAGAGTTGTTACATCGATACCATTACTTTCCCCAATATCCTTAATGAATAATGTTCGTTCTGAAATCTGCAAATCTAAACTACTGGTGTCACCTGTAATTTCTAAATTTCCACCAAGAATGCTAACTCCAAGATCTTTCAATAATCCAATCCCAATTCCAACTTCGTGTTTCTCGATATCTGCACCCTTGCCAAGTTCAGAAACAGACATTTTTCCTCCAGAACTTCTTATCGCTTCAATTAGTCTTGATTCTAATAGGCCATTTTTATTTGCACTAATACCTTCAGGGCCAAGGGTTAATGTGGTGGTTGTGTTTTCTTGGATACTTGCATAACCTAATTCATTTAATCCATTTCCAGAACCAACAACATAAATTTGATCGTTCCAGTTACATATATCTAGTAATTCAAGTAGTGACCATTCTTTGTTAAAATCGGTGAGCATTGCGCGTAGCATTTTACGCTCTGGATTTGTCATTTCTCTCGTTGTCACGGTACACTCCAGTACAGTGCCACCCTTGACTTTTATCCAGAATAACGTGCACAATTAGGGAATTGAACTGAGGTAATTGGATGGGAGACCTAGATGATAACGTTTAGATTACATATCTTTTTCAGGTCAACCTCTATCAACTCGAGCAGGGTAGGGTTGTTGATGGAGTCAGATAATAGAATCTCTAAGAATTTTCGTGAGAGGTTACAAATATTTACAAATTTTGCAATATTAGGCACACTAATTATTCTTGCACTAAAATATTTGGCAAGTGTACTCCAACCTTTTGTAATTGCCCTGATGATATTTTTCTTGATGCGCCCTGTAGCTGAAATGTTTCGTAGGGGCGCACCTATTCACAACTCACTTTCTTTTTTGCCATTAACATGGTATGATAAAGATTCAGGTAAGAATCGATTAATCAAATTCAATCTTGCTTTTGCTTATTTGATGACTACTGTATTGTTTATTGGTGTGGCAGTATTAACTGGTTGGCTGATATATGAACAGGTTTCGTCCCTAGCAGGTAATACAAGTGTATATGAAACTAGAATTGATGAGATAATTACTTCACTTGAAAACACGACTATTTTTGGCCAAAGTATTTCGATTGATGAAATAAATAAAGCAGTTAGAGAGTATGACATCGAAGGTCTTGTGTCAAGTTTGTTGGCTAGCACTGCAGCGGTATTAGCAAATTCATTAACTGTGTTGTTCTTTTTAGTTTTCATCATCGCAGAGGCAACCTTGTTACCTGGTAGGATAGCAAAGGCTTGGCCTGGTCCTTCTAAGAAAAAAATAAAAGAAGTTGCTATACAAATTGAGAAAAGCATCAACAAGTATATTGTTGTGAAAACTGCTCTAGGAGTTGGCACTGCAATTTGTACTGCGGTTATTTTGATTTTGTTTGGCATTGAATTATGGTTTGTTTGGGCTGTGTTGACATTTTTCTTAAATTATGTACCATATATTGGTTCACTGATTGCGACAATACCTCCTTTGTTATTGGGGGTATTATCATTAAATCCTATGTGGGCTTTGACATTGGGGATTTTGTTAATTAGCAATCAACAACTATGGGGGAACATTATTGAAACAAAATGGACTGGAGAGCATTTAGATATCTCACCAGTACTTTTGCTAATTGTAGTTGCATTTTGGTTTTGGTTATGGGGCATTGTTGGCATGATAATTGCAGTCCCATTAACAGTTATTATTAGAATAATATTTGAAAATGTAGAAACAACCAAACCAATTGCGATTTTGATGTCGGAGAGGGCACCTTCTTTGTTGGTTCTTTATGAAAGAGCATACAGTAATTGGGAGATTGATGAAGACGAATTAGAAAATTTGAAACTTCTTAATGCTGAATTAGAACTCACTGACGAGGAAGCTGCAAAAATTGCCACAAAAGCCGCGATTAATGTAGCAATGATGGATAATAAATTGTCTGAAGATGAGTGGCCACATATTGCAGTGAATGCTAAATTATCCGGTTTGTCTGATGATGAAATGCACAATCTAAAGCGCATACTTTCTATTGGGAAGATTAGTAAATCAGATCGAATGGAATTGGATGAAATGCTTGGTAAATTAAGTGGAGAGTTTCTGATATAGTTACTCTTCTTCATCTAGCCACAATAAAGTTTCACAATGCTCACATATAAACTCTGGAGGCCTGTGTCCTTCCATTGTACTTAATTTGCCGCATGCACCGCACAGTACAGATGTGGTAATTGGGTCATCTAATGTCACATCGACTCTATACATTACTTTACCAGCTTCAGGTAATTTGTCGACAGTTGGCTTCCATTCTCTAATTTCACTTTCAGAAAGTATTTTTTCTTCAGGTTTTGCAATCATTGCCAATACAAACATAATAATTCCTGAAAGAGAAATAGGCCCACCAACTGCAATAGGAAATACCTCACCTGATTTTGAACTTGTGATTATAGCAGCACCTGCAACCAAACAAACTAGTGAGGCAATAAACAAATTCGTGCGTAGGTGTTGGATAATATCACCTCACAATTACTTGTGAAAGAACATCTACGATTTTATGCATTTTGCTCTCGGGAACAGCACAAATTCCTATTCTTATACCACCAGATAATGGTACCACAAAAACACCCATTTCAGCACATTTTTCTGCTATGACCTGGGGTTTGTCACATTGAACAAATGCAAAGTATCCCTCATCAGTTTGGTAAATTGGGAGATTAGATTCTTCAGCCATCTTCACAAAGGTCTCTCTTCTGTCATCAAGCAAACTTTTCATTCTGATTCTTTCTATATCCCACTTCTTTTCAATGCTTGAGTTGGTATGTATTTTTGTTAAGGCTATTTGAGGTAACCTTGGTGCTGCAGACCATGTTCCTCTTCCAGTGTGTAGCAATACTTCTTCCATTCTTTCCATTAGAATTTTGTTTGGATGTATGACTACTAATGCACCTAACCTTAGTCCATATATTGTGTGGGATTTTGATGCTGAATAGGCAAAGCAAATTAGTAAATTATCCGGCCAATAATCAATTTTATTTTTCTTAATCCAAGTAGAAATTGTTTCGGACCAACCATATCTTTCGTTAGAGTAAGATGAATAGGCAGAATCTACTAGAAATGTGTATCCTTTATTTGGGTTTTCAGATGCGTTATTTACTATTGATTCTAATAAATCCATTCTGGCTTTTGGGGTGAATGTTCTTCCAGTTGGATTATGGGCGGGATCATTCAACCAAATCAATGTACGTTCTTGTTCTTTAGATAATATTTTCAATTCAAAATTAAATGAGTCAATCATCAATCCTTCACCATTTTTACCATATGTACCGTATGAATTCCAATTTTTCCATTTTAAATTATTTTCAGTTAGTATAGTTTCATATGGCATCCAATGTTGATCTCTCAATAACACTTTACTATTGGGTGTGGCAAATATGTTAGCACTTGCATAAAGAGCTCCACAACCCCCTGGTGTGGCAACTGAACATATGTGCATGCCTTCAAGTGATAAATTTAGCATTGACGGACCAAGTACTTGTTCAATTGCAATATTTCGAAATTCATCAATACCTTTTAGTGGTGCATATGCGCTATAATCATGTCCATCTTGTTCTTTTAAAATCTCTTTAACTACTTTGTTTACAGATAGTATTCCATCGTCATCTAACATGCTTCCTAATGTGGCATTGATTACATCTTTACCTTCTTTTCTAGCAGTTTCACATGCATGGTGCCATGCGAATATAGAATCATCACCACTCTTGGTTAGCGCTAATGAATTCATTAGCATTTTTTCTAACTCATTTGGGTCGCCAAACAATTTTTGGCTTACCCCTGATTGGAGCCGCATGTAATCTCCATACTCGTTATATTTCAAAAGACCATTGGGTTAAAATTTCAGTTATGTTTCGGCCGGTCTATCGCCAATGTAGCTTAGCCTGGTAGAGCGGCTGATTTGTAATCAGCAGGCCGAGAGTTCGAATCTCTCCATTGGCTCCACTTACCTTACTCTCAGTACATCGTTTTCAAGATACTTGAAATTATTTGATAATGGATTCCTTTCAACATTATCAGCAATTATTTTGTCCAATAATTAGTAGTAATTATAGAAAAATCAATCTTTGTGGATTTGGTTACGCACTCTTGGTTCAAAGAATTTAATTCCAGTACTTTTAGCTACTCTTGTAACACCAATTAACCATTCTTGTCTTACCTTACGTTCTTCTAAACTCCCCGATACATCCCAATACAAATTGCATCCTATTTCTATCGAATCTTTCGATATCGTGGAAACACTGGCCCAAGAACTTTCCTTTTTTGTGGCCTTTTCACATTCCCCGATCAACTTTTCAATTCCTTCACAAAATGCTTCAATTGCTTCGGGTTCACTATCTAGATCAATGTATAGTGTTGGTTGGTAACGTCTCCATCTACGTTTGCCATAATTTTCAATTGATTTATTGACAAGTGAAGCATTTGGAACTGTAATTACAGTATCTAATGATGTTCTTATCAATGTGGTCCTCAATCCGATTTCAATTACTTCCCCCTCATTTCCAGTAACTATTACCCAATCTCCAACTTTGAATGGTCTATCTAATAATACACTAATAGCACCAAAAATGTTAGAGATTGTATCTTTTGCAGCAAGAGCTAGTGCTAATCCCGTAATACCCAATCCAGCGATTAGTGTAGTCAAATCAAAGTCCAGTGAACTTGCAATAAATATTGATCCAAAAATTACAATGATAAACCTCATCACGCTTTCTAAAGCTGTGATTAGTGTTTTTTCAGTACCGTCTAGGACATCATCGTCATCCCACCAATCTACCACAGCATGAATTATCCCAGTTAATCTCATTGCCCATACAATTCCAGCAATTACAATTGATAACTTTGCCAATGCTGGAAGCCAAAATTCAGCATAATCTGGCATTTTAGAATTTCCTGATGCTATTATTTCAATGCTCATGTACCAAGCAAGCGCAGCTCCAAATGCAATTCCTAATGCTAATGAAGATCTTATAAGTGCCTCTTTGGCTAATTCGCTTTTTTCACAAACCCCAGAAAATAACCGAGGAATCATATTTTTTGTAATGAATGTCGTGAAAATAGCTAGCAATAAGGTGATAGTAATAGCAACAATAGTTCCATGATTAAATCCAAATGATGTATTTCCCCAGCCTTCTAGCATTGTGATAATAGTGTCCATTGTGATAGCGCCTGCATACATTAGTCATGTTCTTTTCGCTTGAAACAAATTATTTCATAAAAGGTAATTCTCAAAGAGTGGATGCATCTAGGAGTTGTTGTCAGTATGCCAGCCTATACTCTTGATGGACGTTCCTGTGCCAAAAGCATTGAAGATCAATTGCTTCCAAGAATCATGTCTTTAAATGAACGAGGAGTAACTCCTCATCTTGTTGTAATTATTGTTGGAAATGATCCTGCAAGCCATGTATATGTGTCGGCTAAACAAAGGGCATGTGAGCGATTAGGAGTTAAATCGACTAGAATTGATTTACCTGATGATATTGATATGGCAACTCTTGTGAAACGTGTATCAGAACTGAATAATGATAAGTCCGTTAATGGTATATTGGTACAATCACCACTTCCATCACATTTGAATGAGATTGAAATTACAGAATTAATTTCACCATCTAAAGATGTAGATGGTTTTCATCCATTTAATCTTGGTAAATTAGTTCAAGGACTTGACTCAGGAATGTTACCATGTACTCCTTCTGGTGTTATGGAATTACTAAATTATAATGATGTTGAAACCAAAGGGAAAAGAGTGGTTGTACTTGGACGCAGTAGAATTGTTGGAATGCCCATGTCATTAATGATGGCTAAAAGAGGAGTAGACTCAACAGTTACAATTACACATAGCAAAACTAAAGATATTGAGAATCATTGTAAAAATGCGGATATTGTGATAGCAGCAATGGGTTCACCACATCTAATAACCTCTGATTGGCTAAAAGAGGGCGCAGTGTGTGTAGACGTAGGTATTAGTAGAGTCGATGACGATTCTGAGAAAGGGTATTCGCTTAGAGGTGACTTTCACCCCAGTGTATTGGATATTGCTTCAGCAATTTCCCTAGTTCCGGGGGGAGTGGGACCTATGACCATTGCTATTTTAATGCAGAACACTATTTCAGCAACTGAGCAACAAGTAGGATGAGGTGTGCGAAAGATGGATTCAGTGCCTGTTTACAATTTAAAAGATGAACGAATGCATCCACTTTTGGCTTTGATTTGTGTAATAACGAGTATCTTCGGAATTGTATTATGGATTATTGTTAGATTCTTTAATCCAAGTCCAACTCAGGTATTAAGAGGCCATCCTGCCACAGGAGTATTACTGTTTTCATTATTATTACTTGTTTCATATTTTATCTTAAATCGAAGGCGTGCAGAGGTTTTAGGGCCAAAGATAAGTAACGTTGAAAAGCAAATAGAGATGCTAGACGAAATTCCAATTAGTGTTGTACAACTCACACAAACAAGTGATGAACAAAGTCGTCGCACTTCCGCAATTATTGATGATGTATTGGGTACTCCAAATATCATATCAAGTACTAATGAAGCAATTTCAAAATTGATACCAACAACTGTTGAACCAGTGTCAGAGATTAGTCAATCAAAATCTGAAAAAATAGTCGAAGAATTAGTAATTCCTCCTATGATTGAATTGCCTTCCATGATCGATTTACCTCCATTAGATGATGACTGAAATTGGGTTTATGGTGATTTGATGAACTCTGCAAATATTTCAGATAAATCTGAATTAGAACGTGCAACTGAAGAATTTATGAATTCCCCCGGTGGATTAATTGTAGATCAATTGAGATTACATCTACGTTCAAGAATAAGAATTCTCCTACTCGTAATGTTTATTGGAATTTTCATAGGTTATCCCTTTTCAGGTGAAATTATTTCTTGGTTAGTCACAGATGCAAATTTAGTTCCTTCTAACGCATCAACAGAAATCATCGTACTTAGCCCAGTGGAATTAATTATGCTTAAGGTTAGAATTGCAACATATGTGGGGATGACACTAGCCGCAATTGTGTTTATTGTTGATGCTAGTTACCATCTTTCATCCTCTGAAGCAGTAATCTCTAGGATGGAGGAAGCTGAACTAAGTATACCTAAACCAGGACTTACGATGTTTTTAACATTAATTTCATCTATCATATTACTTATCTGTGGATTCTACTATTCATTTGGTTTGTTAGTTCCTTTATTGTTAGATTATCTTGCCTCTGACGCAGCATCATCTGGTTTAGAATCACAATGGAGATTGTCAGCGTTTGTAGGATTCATATCAAACTTGATGGTTGCTAGCGGATTAGGATTTCAAGTCCCTCTAATAGTTACATTGATGTTGCGGAATGGTGTAGTTGAAAGAGATATAATTGTCAGTTATCGCCGACATATCTGGTTTTCTGCTGTAGTTTTGGGTGCGTTATTATCTCCACCAGATCCACTTTCACTCGGATTAGTTTCAGCACCAATGATTGTACTCTTTGAATTGTCATTGTTACTCGATAGAGTCGTATAACTATTCTTCTTCAGATAATGCTAAATTATACTCAGCATCAACTTCATTTGCAACTCGAATACCTTCCTCTACATCAACGAATGTTAGTAAGAATGTTCCAATTACAATCAATAATCCTATACTAGCTAGTCCAGCACGACTACTTCCAAACATGGTCCCTACAACACCATATAACAATGGTCCAAGCAATGCTGCTACCTTGCCAAAGAATCCAAAGAAACCAAAGAATTCAGCACTCTTTGTTTCTGGAACCATTTGACCAAACAAACTTCGTGAAAGACCCTGACTTCCTCCAAGTAAACAACCTGCTAGCAATCCAAGTATCATCCATTGATAGAATACACCAATTCCGAGGTTTGACCAAATATATTCTCTTGTGAGAGTGGGTATTGTATCTAAAGTTTCATCACCTAGATTTGTAGGATGTTTAATTCCTACATTCGTCTTTCCATCAAGTGGACCATCAGATACACTTACGCTAAATCTTGTATTATCTAGACTCTTAATAAGAAGTTGTAATTTTGATAAGTTGTTATATTTACCTTCATTTGGATTATCATAATCAAATTTGAGTATACTCGTATCCTCTGTACTTACTTTTGTTGGAAGAACCTCTTCCCATTCTTTTACCCAATCTTGTTCATTACCAGTAATTGCAACATTTATCGTATCTCCATTGATAGCTGCAGTATAGTATCCACTTTGATTTCCAGCATCTACCCATGTGTATTGAATATCATATTCATCATGATTTTCGAGTTCAAGTGGTGCAAATCCAAGAGCCCCTACTATCACCACACACCAACCAACACAAGCAATTGTCAATGCTTTTTTTGTACCAGTCTTTTCTGATAATTTTGTAAAACCTATTGCAGCAGGTGCGGCAACAAATTGTACCATGATAATCACAATCATATTTGCAATTAACCCAATTCCTAATACTGATGGCCCAAATACTCCAGCCAATGATGTGACACTGTTAATCCCATCAATGAAAAAGAAATAAGCTAACATGTACAAGAAGAGTACTTTGAATCTAGATCTTATCTCTTTGATTGTTGAACCTAATTCATTTCCAGCAAGCGTCAGTGCAGAACCAAATGTCAAATTATCTGCAGGGTTTTTAATTTCAGGCTCTTTGAGATGTTTGAATGTTATTAGAGCAAAGCCATACCACCATATTCCAGACGTTGAGAGTGAGAATGCTATCGCCCAATCAGCATAACTTGTTGCCAATAATAATGCGAGATGAATTACTAATAGAATACCTCCTCCGAGATAACCATACGCATAGGCAGTATTGGAAATCTCATCCATTTCATCTTCATCACCTAAATGAGGTAAGATTGCGTTGTAAAATACCCCTGCTCCATTTAATCCCACATTGGCTAATATGAACATTGCAAGCAGCCATATCCATTTCAAACCTAGTCCAAATATTAGTGCACCTCCCATCAATAGAGTTGCACCAGCACCAACATATGTGAAAATCTTCATCATCATCATTTTGATTCTGGTTCTATCCGCAATGGCACCCATTATTGGACTGGTTAAAGCCACAATTAGTGCTGAACTAAATACAGCAAATGACCAAATTGTATCGGATGTTAAACTCATCTCTCCAAAATCAATATATATTCCATTTGCAGCAAGAAATAGAGTACTAAACCAAACGGGTAATATTGCCACAGTAACACTTGTTTCAAAAGCTGATTTCCCCCAATCATAGAAGTAATACCCTTTAATTTGCTCATTCTTATTTTCTATGCCACTCATGTTACCTTCTCACTAGCGACTCACGTGCGATGACGGGTTAAGAGTATTAACCCATATATATCTCCTTGAGATAAGGTTGTTTTGAAAAACAATAAATGTGAGCCGTAGTTAGGTCGGAGAAGTATATGCCAACAAATAAGTCTACTACTACATCATTACTAGAAAATAGTGTTGAAGCACTTAAATTTGGTATTTCAAATATGGATGGTATAGAATTAGATTTGAGAATGTGCACAGATGGTGAACTTGTACTACACCACGATACAACCTTGATGATAGACAACCCGGTGCAAAATGGATACAAAAAATGGACTGAAAATAACAGCAGTGATGATTTGAAGAAAGCCGGTTTTTTCAAATTGGATGATTTGCTTTCGGATAGTGATTTTTCGAACCTGTGGACGGATTCTTCGAAGTTAGTTTGTTTTGAGATCAAATTACCACATCCTCGTTCAGGATTAGCAGGTGGTTGGAGGAGAGGTAAATCCGCATTTAATTATGTAAAAAAAATGTGTAATAAATTGAGTATTCAAATTGAGGAAAAGGATTTGACTGCTTCAAATTCAATCATTTTTTCATTTTATCCAAAGATATCCCAAGCAGCAAAATCATCCGGAACTAAAATTCTAACTGCAAAACTAGAGCCACATGTCAGGCAGTGGGGGACGAGCAATATCCAAAGATTAGTTGCTTTACCTGGATTCGCATCAAGTACTTTGTCATCTTTGGCAAGAAGCGCACATCGAAGAGAATCACCAATTATTGGATGTGGAATTGAATATTTCACATTTCCAACAAATAAAGTTAGATTCGGTAGATCAGTAGCATTACATGGAACTGGTTTAGAACGTCTAACTCGATATCGTAGCGGTTATCCAATATTTGTTTGGTCTAGCCCACTAGAGTTAGAACATTCAATGCTCAATGCTGGAATCACTTGTATCTCAGACAATGTTGGTGATGAAATTAGTACATTACCAACTGGTGAATTAAGGTGGCAAAGACCGGCTACTCAACCCATAAATGAAGAGTATCAAATGATTTTCAAAGATGCAGAGAAAACAAATCATGCATCTATCATTAAAGAAGCTGAAACGAATTTGCCATCTTGGCAGGAATTGTCACGATCTGAGAAAATCGCCCAACTAGAATTATGGAAAAAGGATGGCTATTGGAGCAAAGACTCCAATTTGATGCTTGATAAATCTAATGAAAATATAATTCCTTGGGAGGTTGTAAGAATGATCGCACATCGAGGTGCAGGAATCAGTAGAAGGCATTGACAATAATTATTCTAATCTTCTAACTTCAGGATTATCTGCGATAAATTTCGGACGATATATTGGTGTTCCACGACCTCCTCGAGCGTTTCGTTCATCTATAATCTGAGCACATATACCTACTACTCTCGCCCATCCAAAAAATGTTGTATAATATTCTGGTTTTCTAAACCCTACTGCATGAAGTAGTGTTCCTGAAGCAATATCCACATTTGCATTAGGATTGCTTATTTTGGGATTTTCTTTCAATATACTAGGAACAACTTTTCTTAATGTTTTGATAACTTTATAATTTGAATCATTAGGACAAACCGTTTCTCCTAGACCAAATTGAATGGTTGCTCTTGGATCTTCAGCACGGAGAACTGCATGCCCAAATCCATAGATTGGTCTACCTGCATCTAATTCTGCTCTGACAAACTTTTCAATTGACTCCTGGTCCGAATTTTCAATTCTTTGTACAAATTCTAGACAGGATTGATTTGCTCGTCCATGTAATGGTCCAGATAATGCATTCATTGCAGATGAAATAGATGAATAAATACTGGCTCTACCACTTGCAACAGCTTTACCCGCAAATGTAGACAAATTACCACCCCCATGGTCCATATGTAATATCAAAAAGACTCTCAATACTTTGGTCATATTCAGAACATCAGTATCCTCCATTCCTAGCATTTGCACAAAATTCTCTACCATACCTAATTCGGGATTACTGGCTTTTGGTAAACTTCTTCCGCCTCTTAATCTAAAGATTGTAGCCATTAATTCAGGCATTCTTGCAATCAAGTTTAACCCATCATCTCGAGGTGAACCTGTAGTTTCTGCAATCCCTAGAGCCTGTATTCCAATCGATAGCCAATCCATCGGATGTCCGGTTCCGGCAGTCAACGATTCTAGAACTCTAAGAGCACCACCAGGAAGAGTGGCACGGTGTGCTAAATCTTTTCTGAAATCCCGAGACTCTTGTAGATTAGGCAGCCTTTTTTCAAATAAAAGATATACTATATCTTCAGGATCTAAATTGGCCAAATCAGATACAGGGTAGCCTACGTAATGCACTCCCTTCATAGGATCAACAAAACTTGTTCTACATGTTCCCACAGGAATTCCACGTAATCCCGTGTTCAAATGTGAGCGATGAATTTTGAATAATTCTTCATCAGATTCGTCCATATGAAGTCCACCTACTATTGCCCCAGATACATTAATGGTATAAGTGCAACGACCTTATTTATCTATCTTTTTTTTCAATATATTTTCTAAATCCTTTTGTTGATTTGATATCTGCATTTACCCATTTCGCAATATTCTCAGAGGTGACAATTGGTGCGTTTTCGAAATCTATTCCTGGGCACATTTTCTTTGTTTTTTCCCAAGTATATTCGTTTTTTAAATTCTCTTTCCACCACGGGAATGCAGAACATTGAGTGGGTTTAGATTCATAAACATTACAACTCATGTCATTCGACAGGTAAATGCATATTCCATCCGAATGATTACTCTTCAACACAATTCTACCATCTCTATACCTCTTACAATCCCTTTCAATCCACTCATTTACTTCCATGTTGTGAAATTTAGATAGATTTTCTGCATCTTTTATGGAGAGAAATACCAGTCCATCTGGTTCATTACAACATCTCCCACAACTAGGAATACATGTGAAATTTAAGCCGTCAGACCACCATTCTTCTAACTGATTGTCTTGTATCTCTTTTTTGAGATTATTTTTCATCAGCAACTACTCCTCTTCTGCTGTAGGAACTAATGTTTTCATAACTTTTATTTCCGATTTAAGTAAGTCAGAATTTTCAACAGGTATCAGTATGTTTCTTTTTGTTTTTTTAGAATCTTTTTTCGCCTTTCTTTTTGCCTTTCTTCTTTTTGCCTTACGTTTTAATTTAGGTTCATCTTCTTTCAGGTCAAGTAGTTCCTCAACGCTCACATCATCTTCATCAATATTCCATTCCCCATCAGGAATATACTCATCTAACTCATTTTCCTCTGGAAAACTTGAATTGAATTTTAGTTGTGATAATTCTGAATCTAATTGAATTAGTCGATCTGCTAGGGCTAGTAATTCTGTTGTATCAGAATTTTCAATTAGATATGAAATTTCAATCATTTCATTTTCAATTTCTTTTAATTTTGACGCTCGGTCTTCAAAATTTACACCAATGTCAACCATTGTATCCAAGGCATCTTGAGATAATGATTCTAGATCCCCTTTAACTTTTGAAGATATTTTTGAGGGTAGTTCTCCACCAAACCAAGCTTCTCCAGAGTTAGTGACTAAGGGGCGTTTGAATAATTCATCTTCGGCAATATCATCAAACATCTCTTCGATATACCCTTCAGAATGTTCTTTACTGCTTATTATTTTTTGAATCGCTGCTTTACCTATTTGACGTGCTAAATCATCATCATAACTTGCTATCTTATCTTCATCAGACGAAATATAAAGAGAATGAGGCCTTCCCTCTATTATAGATTCGACATCATTTTTCGATTCAACACTTGCACCTGATTCAAGTGCCATACATACTGATTCAAATATTGAAGAACAGGAAGGCCATTTCCCATCACTTGTATCTACAATACCTTCTATTGCATTGTCACTTATCAAAACATTTCTTTTTGTAGCTAGAGATCGTAGCATTGTAATTAAACTGAATTTTGAATACTGATTAAGTTGGCATCTGACTGCAGATGAAAGCACATCCAGAAGTTTGCCTTTTGGAAAATCATCAATAGAAATATCTTCACATGTTAGTATGACTTGAACCCCAATATTCAATGCCCATTCTACTATTTTTGATAACTCTAAGCACGCTTCATCATTTTCAAAAATCATATCTAGATTCTCGATGATTAGGGCTTTTGAAAGTGTTAATGTATCACTCCATTCATTATTTGATGTATCACTTATATTGAATGTTGAACATGAAATTAGCCGTACTGACGATTTTCCATGTATACGTTGAATTGCTTGTCCAATTGCCCAAGAAAGATGGCTTTTCCCCGTTGATTGTTGACCCATAATTAGTACAGGATTAAACCGGTATCCTGCATGTTCTATTATTTCCTCTGTTAATTTGGTTGCCTGGATATTTTCAGAACAAATAATCCAATTCAAATAAGTATAATTTTTGTTTGAAGGTAATTCATTTGGCCAATTTTTTTCTCCTCTTAACCTATAATCCGAAATTTGTTCTTGTTGTATACGTTCACTAACAGTTCTTTTTGATAGTTGACTTCTATGCTCGTCTAGTACCTCTCTCCAAATCGGTTTATCGCTAAGAATAACTCTTTCTTCAATCGGATTATCCCCTAATACATTAAATAAAAAACGATTTGATTTTTCGTCCTTTAATCTAGTTTCATTCAATGTGACCCGTTCAATTTTTGGTTTATTATCGTCTAAGATTGGTTCGATAATTCTTTCGAAGACGGGCCTTCTTTCAGTTTTAGTTAATTCCACTATCGATTTCTTTTTTCTAAATTCAAAACTCTTTTTTTGAACCTTTTCTTCGGGAGCAGAACTGCCTAATAGAATTCGACTTTTAGTAACGGCATCAGTCAATTTTGATGGACGTCGTTCACTCAAATTCTCACCTTGCTTGACTGTGCCATTATCGGCGAGGGTAATAATCAAGTTGATTCATGATGGAGTTTTTTTAGAGTGAATTCTGGGTTATCTGACATTCTTCCCTCTTTTTTTTGCATGTTCCGCAGCGGCATCCCATGACATTTTTTTGATTACAAGGTTTATTGGATCAGAATCTTCCTCAATTGTCTTTACTGTATTATTTTTTGACATGTTTGCTAACCCTGTTTGTCTAATCAACCTTTTACTTTCTTTATCAGAGATTATTTCACCAGATATTTCTGTGGATTTATTTGCAGCCTCTTCCCATTGTTTCTTTCTGGGGAGCGCCTCTTTTTCCATTGCAGGCTTAGGCAAAACTTTCTTTTTTGATTTAATGATATTCGGCCTTCTTGGTCCACCTTTTTCGTAAACTTTCTTCTGAACTAAAATATCTTCTGTAACTGTAATTTCACTCTCTTGTACTGGAGTGACAAAGGTAGGTGACCAATCTTTATCAGTATCTTCAATTTTATCCACAATCTCATTTTGCTGAATTTCAATGTGCTCATTTTCAATACGTACTTCATCAGCCCATTCTTCTGCAATTTGACCGAGATGTAGTTGATTTGTAGAATCAATATTTAGGTTTCCACTAGAACCTTCCACCTCTAGATTAATCTTCTGCGCATTCAGACTTTCTGTGGCTTTAGAAAGAATCTTGTTTATTTTTTTGTTAATTATTTCTTCCTTTATTATGTCAGGAGCATGGAATGGGTGTTCTTCAATTTCCTGTGGATTCTCCAACCAATGTTTCAGTGTATTTACGTCAATTAATTCTAATTCCCGAAGTATATTTGTTCTTTCTTGTTGAGTCCACGCTAGCATGTCAGTAGGTATTATCAATAGATCATCATCTTCAGTTATATAATCAACAATATCTCTTACAAAATCTAATGTTCTTACAAACCCATTTACACTTGCTAGAAATTCTAATCCATCTAACATAATCACAGCTCGTTCATTTGTATTAATGAAATCCTCAACCAATCTGACTAGTGGTTCCAATGCAGAACCAAGGCTATTTTTGTTTTCAACTGATTCTGTAAGCCATTTACAATTTTCCTGAGGTATATTGTGAAGTTCTTCTAGATGGGTTGAAGGAATTCTACTTACAACCAAAAGTGGGTGGCCCATTTCGTAAAGTTTTGATGCTAATTTGTATAATTCCGATGTTTGCGGTAAATCAAACAATATCGCACTTCTAGCATTTAGTACAAACTTTTCACCCTGTGAAAAACGATTCTGAGCCGCTGTTGCACGTGCTCTGACTTGTGATGGTGCTTTGACGCGAGTTCTCATTTCAGGAAGTGGTTCTACATCTTTTGAAGAGGAGACCCATTTTCTATTATTCTCCCACCACTTGCTAGACTCTCCATCCTCCAAGTCACTCACCTTATACATTCAAATGCTGTTTACACTATTGAATTCAATGGATATTTATTGTTCATTCCTTCAACTTTGGAGAAATAATTGTTTTTCCAGAGTAGAATATATCTACGCATGCACCTTATCCCACAGCATGGCAGTGCCCCCTCCCGATGGTTACATTCCTTTTTCAAAACTTACTGTGGGTCAACAAAAAATCAAGCAGTTGTGGGGGAATTTGGCTTTAACTTTTGTAGCAACAGGAGTGACGGTTCTATTTGTTATGAAATATCATTATCTGTTTGCAATATGTTTTACACTTTCATTATCTTTAATGATGGTATATTCTATGAAACTTAGATTTTGGGGGTTACAGCAGTGGATTGCTGTTGGTACTGCACATCCATGGTTTGAAGGTACAGAATCTCATGGAGAATGTGGCGTTGCTATTTTTTTGTCGGATAAAACTTGGATTATACTTCCTCTTGAAGGTAGGCTGTGGAAACTTTCTAGCGATGATTCTCCTCGTATCTCTTTGATGTTAAATACAAATGATGAAGAAAAAATAGGGTATTGGAATGAAAGTGATGTTAGTAATACCAATAGTTCTGAATTAATTGAATTGATAAATATGGCTTTAGCATTGAGGGATGCGCAAAATAGAGGCCCCGGTACTACAGATCCTTTTGAAAAGTCAAGAGAAAGAGAATATGAAGAATCACAATTACTTGATCGAGAGTGGGGATCAGTTGAACCTGGTCAATTCGATGTACAATTGGGTGCTCTTGCAAGGAAAATAACTGGAAGATTAGACTCAGATGGGGATGATGAGTTGGAATAAGTAGATTGGTATAAATATTCTATTTATTGATAAAATTTCATAGTAACACATAACCGTGACCGATATACCCCCTTATTCATGAAAGGTGCTGATATGTACCAAAACCGTCTAAGTGAGTTGACAATAGAGCAACGTGAATTACTTTATGGAGGTAGTTTGTCACAGAGGTTTTCAAAACTACCATCTTCGTTATCTCATCCAGCAATTATTTCTGCATTTTATGCATTTTTAATCTCATTAGGATTATTTTTGCCAATTGGTTACGAGGCAAAATGGATTTTCTCTGATTGGTTAAGTATATGGGGTATTTTCTTGGCAATACTAATGCTATTACTTTCTCTCTTAGGACAACTATCATTATTTA
Organism: uncultured Candidatus Poseidoniales archaeon; assembly: GCA_964431435.1. GTDB lineage: Archaea > Thermoplasmatota > Poseidoniia > Poseidoniales > Poseidoniaceae > CAYSJV01. The sequence goes on along the minus strand of CAYSJV010000003.1, from coordinate 968 downwards.
TAATAAAAATAACAAAAAGATTACCTATTCAATCGCCACGCAAATTCTTGTATAGATTACCATTTCTCGGATTGATACTGATAAGTGCACAATTATCTATGTCCTTTTTTGATAATTATGAATGGATATTAAACATAGGCTTCATTTTTCTGGTAGTACCTGGTCCAATATATGTGCATTTATCTTGGGCACCAAGGTGGAGGATGTTGGTCATGTTGGAAGAAGGTATTGAACCATTTACTGAACAACAATTAGAATCTACAAGAAATGAAAGCGGATACGATGACGCTGATTTAGAACAAGCAGTGGAAGAACTAGAATCTGAATTCTAGTTATCCTTTTATCAGACCCAATTTACGGCCAGATTCTGCAAATGCAAGAATTACTTCATCCAAATCTTCATCAGTAAGTCCAGCTGAAATCATGCACCTGATTCTAGCTTTATCTCTCGCTACCATTGGGAATACAATCGGTAATGCCATCACTCCTCTTTTTGCTAATTCAGATGAAAGAGATTTTGCAACATGAGACTCACCACACATAACTGGTACAATTGGAGTCTCTGAAACTCCTGTGTCAAAGCCTAAAGAATTCATCTCATCCCTGAATCTTTTAGTATTATTCCACAAATTTGCATGGTGTTCTGGCTCTTCTATTAGTACATCTATGGCAGCTTTTTGAGCAGCGGCCACACCAGGTGGTTGACTGCCCGAAAGCAACCACGATCTACTGTGATTCAAAGCATGAGTTCTTGTCTCGTTACTACCTGCTAAGATTCCACCTTGAACTCCAAGTGCTTTAGAAAAAGAACCAACTTCAAAGTCTACTTTCCCTTGTAATTTAAAGTGATCTACAATACCTCTCCCTCCATCACCTAGAACTCCTTCTCCGTGACAATCATCCACGTACACCATTGCTCCATATTCTTCAGCAAGAGATGTTATTTTGTCAAGGGGAGCGATATCTCC
>CAYSJV010000002.1:11202-51374 GCA_964431435.1 uncultured Candidatus Poseidoniales archaeon | reverse complement strand
GCAGCATTACTTAATGCTCTTGAAGTCCAAGGAAAAAATATTTCTAAAATTAAAGTAGTCATTTCCGGAGCTGGTGCAAGTGCAATATCTTGTGCCGAACACTATGTAATCTTGGGTGTAATAAAGGAAAATATTTTGATGTGTGATTCAAAGGGAATAATCACCAAAAAAAGAGTAGATGGTGGTAATTTGAATCAATATAAATCTAAATTTGCACGTGACGTGCCTGATGGAAAATTATCAGATGCAATAAAAGATGCTGACTTATTCTTAGGATTATCAAAAGGAGGGATTGTAACTAAAGAAATGATTAAACGTATGGCCAAAAAGCCAATTGTATTTGCACTGGCAAACCCTACCCCAGAGATAATGCCCTCGGAGGTGCATTCGGTTTGTGATGATGCAATCGTTGCTACTGGGCGATCGGATTTTCCTAATCAAGTAAATAATGTCCTTGGATTTCCCTACATTTTTCGAGGCGCTTTAGATGTTAGATCAAAAAACATCACACAAGGAATGAAAATGGCTGCCACTCTTGCCTTGGCTAAACTTGCACACGAATCTGTACCTGAAGAAGTTAGCAATGCCTATGATGGTGAAGAATTACGTTTCGGAAGAGATTATATCATTCCAAAACCATTTGATAGCAGGGTATTGATATGGGAAGCATCTGCAGTAGCGCAAGCTGCTGTAGAAGAAGGTGTTGCAGGTATAGATGCAGATAAATTCGACATTGAGAAATATAGAGATGAATTAGAAGCGCGCTTAGGTCTAACTAGAAGTGTTATGCGGCATGTAATTGATGAAGTTAAAGGGAAACAAAAGAGAATTGTATTTCCAGAGGGAGATAACCCTCAGATACTCAAGGCTGCTTCAGAATGTATCCTTGAAGGAATTTGTGAACCAATTTTGTTGGGTAATGAAGAAACTATTGATGCATTGAAAGAAGAGCATTCCCTCGAATTTGAATGTAGTGTAATTAATCCTCGTGAAGATTTACGTAGGATTGAGAAATATGCTCAACAATTATACGAGCATCGGAATAGAAAGGGGGTGACATTAGATGACGCTGAAAGGTTGCTTAAAAGTCGACCATACTTTGCAGCACAAATGGTAGCAATAGGTGATGCTGATGGTTTCCTAGGGGGTATTACTCGACACTATCCTGATGTCCTAAGACCCTGTTTACAAATAATTGGTAAAGATTCTGATGCGCATTGTTTAGTTGGTTGTTATATGATGACGGTTAATGGTAAATTGATGTTCCTTGCTGACGCTACAGTTAACATATATCCAGATGCAAGAACCTTGGCGGAAATTGCAGTACAAACCTCTAAAGTAGCCAAAAAATTTGGTTTAACTCCTAAAGTTGCAATGCTTTCATTTTCAAATTTTGGGTCTAGTAGAGGTCAACGATCTGATCGTATAGAAGATGCGATAAATATCGCAAGAGAAATTGAACATGATTTAATCATTGATGGCCCGATGCAAGCAGATACTGCACTTGACTCTTCGATTCAAGAGCAATTTGAATTTATGGTATTGGATGGCTCGGCAAATGTATTGATTTGTCCCAATTTAGCTTCTGCAAATATTGCATACAAACTGCTACAAAAATTAGCTGATGCTGAAATGACTGGTCCAATCTTAGAAGGGCTTGCAAAACCTGTTCAGCTTTTAGCAAGAAATGATGGGGTAAGAGATATTGTACATTTAGCTGCAATTTGTGCACAAGATGCTGTTCGTTCTCTTCCTCAACAAAAAACACTAGATTTCTAATTTTTAATTTTGCTATACAAATAGGGCAATGAAATATCCATACGATAATCTATTGAAGAATGTGTGTCATCAAATTCTTCATAATAATGTTCTATGCCTAACTCGTTTAAACGGTTCACTAATTGTCTAGTTCCAAAATGAATATTATATTGATCCCTAGATCCGCAATCTATGTATATCCCCAACAATGTATTGAGGTTCTTTTGACATTCCTCATCTTCAATCATAAAGATTGGATCACAAGATTGCCACGCTTCCCACCTTTCATTGATTAGTTCACAGGTGTGTAAATCTACTGGAAGACGTACACCTTTTGGCCCACTTGGATCTGGATCAAATGATGCACACATTGCTAATACCATCAATGCAGTAAATTCACTGTGTGATAATTTATTTGATTTTTCAATATGTGTCAAAAATCCGTGAATACCGTCATATTTGTTTACAACATCTACTGTTTTTGGAAACTCGCCAAAATAGATTCTATCAAATCCTACATCACCTGAATGTACAGCAATTGCTGACCAATAATTTGCTTTTAGCATTCCGTGAACCATTGCTCCATAGCCCCCACTTGATTTTCCAAACACTGCTCTTGAATTTCGTCCCTTTAGTACTCGATAAGATTCTTCAATAATTGGAAGCATCTCCTCGGTAAGATATTCTGCCCAATTACCCATGGCAATTGAATCAATATATTGATTGCCGCCTAATGATGTAAAACAATCAGGAAGTACTAATATCACTGGACCCATTTTTCCTTCTTCTATAAGTCGTTCAACCCTCTGTGGTACAGATTCTTGAAATGCTTTCCAATTTGTATGAGAAAAACCACTTCCTGTGAAACCTACTAAATCTACCATCAATGGATACTTTTCTTCAGAGTTATGGTAATTTGGAGGTAAATATACTGACACCGCCCTTTCATATGGATCTCCTAGCATGTTATTTTGAAGAGATTTAGAAGTAATATTAATTACTTCAATTGTTCCTTTTATTCGACCAAATGGGTGTTGTGGCAAAATGTCACCTAACCTATCGTAATGGAAACTGGTAATTATGTTATCCACAACTTATTTCTGTATCAATTTGGAATTTTCAACATCAACAATCCAAGTAGGACGTTTTGGCCTCCAAACAAAAGATGTAATTAAAGAAAAAAACAAACCGCCTAGAAGTATACTCATGATGCTATCTTTGAGATACTCAAAATTATTGTATCCTGCAATTAATGAAGATGGAATTGCGCCTAATAATAAAAAAAATAAAAATTCCCGCTTCAAGATAGGTATTTTTTCTGGTTCGTTCGGTAAGTTTAGCCAATCTTGTTTCTCAATGTTGCCCTTTCTCCAAACTATCCTAAAACCTACCCCCTCTTGTCCTTCATCAATCCTAATTACACCTCTTACTGGATTTTTTTTCTTAATCAAATGTGGTTTCTTAGTGATTTTAAATTGACTCTCTTGACTCCTAGAACTATCAATTCGAGGTCTACCATCACATGGTGCACCCCAATAATTTGGAAATGGGGAATCTGCAATAATCTCTCCTTGTGGTGGCATAAGGAATTTTTCACCCAATGTAGAATAGGCTAATTCCCACTCTGCTTCACTTGGTAGCCTAAATATTCCCCCTTTTTCATTACTAACTTTATCATTTAATTTCTTCAAAAATATATCTATCTCTTTTGCGCTAACCCCATCTGCGGGTTGTTGGTACTTTTCAGAATTGAATTCTTCAGAGTTACTTGCTGACATTATTTGTGCCCATTGGGCTTTAGTTACACATTCTGAAATTTCAAATTCTGATTTGAAAATCACTTCATGTCGTGGCTGCTCCTGTACATACATCTGACTACCTTTATCATTACCAAGAAATATTGATCCGGGTCCGCACTCAAAAAAAAAGAAATTGTCCATATTCTCACTCTTCTTCTACAGGCGGTCTCCATCCTGGTTTCCAAAAATCATCATCATCCAATATCTCCAACCATTCATTTTCACTTGATTTCAATAAATTATTTGCTCTTAATTCAAGTCCCTCGGTGAGTGCTTCATCCAATTCTCCATTTGATTGGGATTCAAGCCAATTTTCCTTTAGCTTAACTACTTCTAATTTTCCTTCTTCGAAGTCATCAAAATATTTTTCACAAAGTTCCCTCATTTCTGTGAGCCAAAAAGTAGTACCCTTTATGTGCACCTTATCTTTAATGGTCGCTTTCTCTTTTCGATTTGAAAAAGGCCACCATCCCATGATTTATACGCACATAACACTACAACTTGAGTTTTCCCTTTTTCCTGAAAAGATTGAGTACATCCCCCATCTCGGACTACATATGGCAAGAATTGTAATTCATTTACATGGCCAAACAAAGGATCCTTCTTGCAAAAATTTAATTGAAAAATATTTGAAAAGGGTTTCAAAAATGAGTGTGAAATTAATTGAACACTCCTCTAAAGAAACACCTGATGAATATCTTAAATCAGTAGTGAAGCAATCAGAAAATTCAAAATTAATCTTGTTAGATGAAAATGGTAAAACATATTCAAGTTTTGAATTTACTGAAATTATAAAACAAGCAATTTTATCTACAACATCAACTCATTTTGCAATAGGTCCTGCTACGGGTTTTCCTGAGAATAATTTTAGGGCTATGAGTCTTTCAAAAATGACTTTTCCACATGAGGTCGTTTCTGTAATACTTCTTGAACAAGTATATCGTGCAAGTGAAATAATAGGCGGTACTGCCTATCACAAATCGTAAGCGAAACAGAGGGTTAGAATTTGTTTGGGGTATATTTTTTATTCGCAATTGTAGGTACTTTGTTAATTATAATGAGTTCGAAACAACCTTTTCCAGATCTCTCAAAAAAATATGGAATGTTCTTATTACTCATATTCTCATTTTTCCTATTAGCTAACCAAGCGGAAAGAATACCGAACCCAGTAGTTTCACACACTGTAATGGTAATAGTCGGTGGAATTGGAAGCATTGTAGGTATGAGGCATGTATCATACACAAAACGAGATGTATTGATTGCTCCATTTTCAGGTGTACTTTTAACAATAGGAACTATTGTTTTACTTTCAAATGAATGGGGGGATTTTACATCTTCAGAACAAATTCTTGCGTTTATTCTGATTGTAATTTTGATTAGTTGTATGATTTATTTAGTATTCAAGACTCTACTTATTGGTGAATTACCTCAAGCATGGTCACAAGCTGGATTACGACAATTACATAGAGGTTTGATTGAAGGTGAACATGGTGCAATCTCTTGTTTTGAAAAGGCATGGGACTCTAATGAAGAGCATCTGAATGCTATGGCATACATTGCCTTAAACATGATACATTTGGCTTTAGGGAACAAAGCTGCTGCCGAAAAGTGGAATGATTTATTAATGCAGCATGGAGGAAAAAGCGCAGTAGATGGTTCATGGATCGATTCAATTGAAAAGGGATTAACATTAAGTGGGTATATGTTATTTGAAAATCAAGGTACCAAATTAGGTGAGTCAGAATAATCACTGATGCATAAAACCTGTTCCCTTTTATACGTTTGAAGAGAACTTTATACCATGAATGTTGAAACAAATAGTAATGTATGGAGTCATACAACTTTGCTATGGATGGTGGTTGTAATATGGTTTTGTTCCAATGTATTAAGTCAGGCTATATTTATGGGAATGAATGGTTATCCATATGGTAGTGATTTACTGTTAAATGAACTTGGGAAGTGGTATTGGATCTTGTTAGTAGCTGAGATATTTGTTTACGTAGTAATTGGAGGATATTTTTTCAAGAAAATCTCAAAATTAATAAAACCAGTTTAATGATTAAAACCGATATATATGATGCTTAGATTGATAGACAAAGAGAAAAAAGGAGGAAATATGGGAGATAGACAAAATACATCAAGATTTTTTGGACGTCCGATGCCCCCTGGTGATTTAATGCACCCTAATCATGCGCATGAATTATTACCAAATGGTGCTAAAATCGTATCAATAGAAGAGGCAAGGATGGGTTTGAAAAAGGTAAGGAAATATATAGGTACACTTCAAAATATACAAGATAAAGCACAAAGCCTGACAGAAGAATTAGATCTGTTGCTAAGAAAATTGGATATAGAAAATCCTCATGTTGAAGAGGTATCAACTGATTTAGCAATTGTCATAGATGAATGGAAAGATTGCTTAGATGAAATTTCATCCACAGGATGTGAAGTGAAAAGTATCGACCCCCCTCTTTTGGATTGGTATGGGGTTGTTGATGGTGAACTTGTAAACTATTGTTGGGAAGAATCTGATAATGATGTGAAATATTGGCATAGTCTAAATACTGGATTTTCTGGACGTTTGCCTTTAATGGAAGATTAAGTAATATGGTATATCTGTGATTCTATTTATCAGAATAATCGTTGCGTGAAGTGATTTCTGGTTTAAGATACTCTACAAACTCATATTCATTTCCTTCGTTATCAAAGAAGTAAACACGCTTGCGATTTGGATTAATTGGGACTTTTAAACCTTCAGAATACCCTCCCTCAGTTAATCTTTTTGAAACTGCATCTAAATCATCAACCACAAAACCAAGATGATTTACTCCTTGATGGACATAAGGTTCATGGGGACCCTTCTCTGTAACTCCTCTATCCTCTATGGCAATATAACTGACATCTGTGCCTAAGTGAACCCACCGCTGACAAGACCTAGAGTCCCCACTTACATCTGCTCGGATTTTCCAATCTGGCATCGCAGTCTGAAGAAAACGAATTACTTCATCAACATTGATTGCTGTGATATTGGCGTGTTCGAGATAAGACCCCATGATTTGTTCCTCTGTACTAACTTATTTCACATTAACGGAGTAATCAAAATTACACCTTGTCTAGTGGAATTCTGCAATCTCTAAAATAAGATACAATTATTGCTTTGCATGTATTTTGATTACATCATTATCAGACAATTCGTGTTCTGATCCGATAGTTCGTCCTGTACGTGCATCTGTAGCACGGATAAATCCATTTCCTAAGTCTGTATGTACTGCAAATGCCATCTCCTTAGCATTAGTTCCAATTGGAACTATTAGTGCATCTGGCAACACTTTTCCATCTCCGTCAATCCAATGTGATTCTTCCTGTACTGGATAAACAACCATCTGGTCTAGCAATTCAAAGACTGTTCGAATTAGAAGTTCCGTTACCCCTGTTGATTGCATTTCATTCAACCTGCTGTTCAAAGTTTGAAGCCCTTTCTTCTGAGCAGTACTTAATTTAGATTCACCTTCAGTTGTTATTAAAAATGATGAATTTCCTAGTTGATAGTCAATTAATTTCATTTTTGATGCTCTTCTTAAGGCTAATTCACTATCAGCACTAGTTGGTATCAACAACCCTCCTTCTGACTCTACTTTTTTCTTCAAATCTATCCAATAATCTTGGGTGACTAAATCTGCTTTATTTGCAGCAACAAACACGGGGAACATCTCTCTTCGCAAATAACTTGCAAATGTGATCAATTCCTTCTGCTCCCAATCCCAATATTGTGGTAAATCTTTACTTTGTTGTGAAAATTTATTCATTGCTTGGGATACCTCTTTTGGTCTCCCTCCGATACCTGTGAGTCTATCTGAAAGGTAATTGAGCAATCCGCTTTCCCCTTCTGCCTGAACTCTCCTTGCTCCTCTCGACCAACCATCCACAATAATTCCTGCAATCCAGGCATCTAACTCATCCAAAAGAAAATTATGCTCTTCCATTGCTGAAGATGTTGCAGTTTCTAAATCGGAATCATTACCAATTGGGTTACCCTCGATATCTGTTGTACCTGCAATGTCTACAACTTGTATTAACGCATCACATTGAGCGAGATCGTTGAGAAATTCGTTTCCTCGGCCTTTACCTTCATGTGCACCAGGTACAAGACCTGCAACATCCACCAAAGTTGTTGGAACTAATCTAATATTCATTTCACAAGTACCTGTTCTGGGATTACAAATACTGCCTTTTCGTGAATTAGTTTCTTCAAGAGCTAATCTTCCTTCTGATTCTTTTTTCTGTCTGAGTTCTTGGCAAGGACATGCATTTGGTGCTGGAATAAAAGCAATTCCTACATTTGGCTCAATTGTACAAAATGGATAATTCGCTATTTCAACATTAGTTGCGGTTGCTGCTGCAAAAAAAGTAGATTTGCCCACATTTGGTTTACCAACAATACCTATTCGCATGTCCCAACACTTAGACCCAAGATGGCACATGGTTTGATTGGTGCGGTTTTAGTAGTCAAAGAAGTCTGTCAATAATTTCTTGTTTATTTCCTGATGAAGAAACTCCTTTTTCTTTAGCCAACTTAACTAATTCTCCTTTCTTCATTTTCTTCAAACTTGCAGCATCCATCTCAACTTCTTTTCCTTCAGATTCCTTTTCCTTAGGGGTAACGATTCTAAGTGGCATATTAGTGTGAGTAAAAGCCAAATCTAATTCTGGAAGGCTTATCATTCCATCAGAATCTATATCCAATGCATCTACTACTCTTTCAATTTCAGAGTCGGGCATATTCGAAATGCCTAGATTTTTCAAACCTGTTTTAAGTTCTGAAGGGCTTACCATTGCATTTTCATCTGCATCTAATTCTTTGAACATTTCAAAAATTGATGTTTTATTTTTTGTTAAATATTCTCCAATCTTCCATAATGCATCATCTGCTGCATCACTAGCGGTTTCTTTGATCTCCATACCTTCTGCTGCATGTAGCCCTGCAGAAATCTTAATTTCAGATTCACCTTTACTTTCTTTGGATTCTGTTTCAACCACCAGTTCGGTATCTAATGATGCCCCCTTCCCCAGAAGGCCCCTAATTGTGTGGCTTCCAGATGTGATGACAAATCTATCTATCCCTGCTGATGCTAAACTTGCTCCATCAAGCACTTTTCCTCTATTAGAAGTTTGAATAACATTCAGTACCATAGTAAATGAGGCCATAGTTATCAGATAGAAAAATACTGCACTAAATAAACTCAAATCTTTTAGAACAGTGCTTGTTCCTTCATAAGCAGTATCAGACAAAGCCATTGATGTAAAATCCCCACTTAATGAGGTAATAAATGACCCGAAAACTCCAATGCCTGTAAGCCAGAATGCCCAGCGAGCTTTACTTCGACTAAACAAATTTCGTCCACAACTATCTGGATATATTTCCAGTAAGCATGCGAGTGCCATCATTCCAGCAATACCCCATAAGAAAAGTGCATCAAGTGTACCTCCCAATCCAGCTAGATTGCCGTTTCCTCCAAATCCATCAATGCTTGCAAAAAGAGCGCCGCAAGCTGCTAATGGGAGAATGCTTACTGAAAAAATTGCACTAGATACTCCTGCTGAAGATACTGCCAATTCCCATTTACCTTTCATGGTTGCAATCATATTAAATGATGCTGCAATCAATGGCAATAATGCTAATGTGCTTACTGCTGCTACAAATGATTTGGTTCCTAGAGTAGATGATTCCATACCAGTTGCTGCTACAAATGGTGTAACAGTAATGAACATGAAAAACATGGTCGCCTTGGACATTGAGTTACTCCATAATGGATTGCCGCTAACTTTTGGTATTAGATAGAAACCTATTGCAATAGACATTGGAACTAACCATAATCCATAAAGTGATTTAGAAATCCACCAAGAGTACATTGAATCGCCGCCCATCGTGTATAGAATTGTCGAAAACATTGTCCAAATAAATGCGGCTAAAGATAAAAGAATCATCCAGCTTGTAGCTTGCATGGCTTCTACTTCTTGTTCATGTGCAGTCAGCATATGATTAATTAAAACTCCAAGAGCTAATACACCGTACACTAGGAAAAATCCAGATGAAGTTACAGTTTGAGGATAAAATTCTGTAAGATAGGGTAATAACTGCAAAGATAACAATACCAAAATAAGTGTCCAAGTAGACCAAATTAAACCAATAAGTGTTGCTCCAGCTTCACTAGCAAGTGGTTTACCTGTCAATTTAGATTGAATATGAAAACTTGCACCAATGAATGTCATACTAAGAAATCCAAATACTGTAGCAGTATGTGTTGCAGATAACATTGCACTAGAATTGTACCAATTTCCAAACGCTGAATCGAGGGCGCTAGGATCATATGCTAGCCAATTATCAACAAATGTTAAAGTTGCAGCTACTGTGAACCAAATTCCTCCTAGTGTCATCCAATTCCTTGATGCACTCCCAGATTCTTTTGAAAAAAGATCTACTATTCCTGCAGGTGCTTTTTCTAACATAAACAAACTGAGTTGCCTAACTGATTGACTCATCTCACCTATTCCTCTAGAATAAATAAATGCAAAAAAGCCAATGAAAAGCAGATAACTAATTACTGAAAAAGATGTGAATTCTACCATAATCAAACCCCTTAATCTCTAAGTGCTTCTCCCATCATTGATGTTATAATCAGTGTAAAACCAATGAAAATACCAATCATGTAGTACCAAATACCGCTAGTACCGACTACATCAAAAAAGGGTACAACTTCCCCCACTATTGGAAAATCATTCCAATTAAATACAACTGTAAATAATACTATTATACCTAACAAACCTGCTCCGATTAATGACAGTATAACTTTAGAATTTTCTGGCTCCTCATATCCTTGTATAACATCTGGTAAATTAATCTCTGAACTCAAAATATCACCATCCACCCATAAGGGATAGTACCCTCGACATGAAGAGCCATGATAAACATTCCACCATTAGAATTAATTTTGAAAGGATACTAGGGGGAAATATTAGCACTTATTGGGTTATTTCTTCGATTTTTTCCACATCCTAATGGCAGTGGTAATTCCAAATCTAAGGTAATTTCTTCTTTCCATATTCTTCTACAACTACAATCCAAACCTTTGAATTCCAAAAGGTTCCCACTTACCGAATATCTCTCTATTGCTGCAACAACTTCCTTGTCACATTTACCACAATTGTGTGCTCCTCTAGGTTTTCCTCCAGCAGTTGGATGAATAATGAGACGTGTGACTTGATCTGCTTCACCATTCAAACCATTCTGGGGATGAATACAGGAATTTACCCGTTGAATCAAATCTACCAATGACCATAACCATGGTGGCCGGTATTCTTTACTACGATAGATTCTGTCAATTATTGTGCCTCGCTGAATATTCATGGGATTAACTGATACCTCGTCAGACAAATGTGCCACACTTTCAATCCACTTTGCACATTGAACTAGTGAGTCGCCTTCTGACATAAAGGGAGGTTTGAACATAAGATATGTTTTCAATCTCAAATTATACTCACGTATATTTTCAACAGCACGATGCCATGATTTCACAGTAAAACCCTTATTCACATGAAATTTTAAAACTTCATCATCATATGCCTCGAGGCCGATTGCAATTGTAAAGTGTGGATTAATTGAAGCCGCCCAAGAAAGTTTTTCTTTTGTATTTTGTTCGGTACGAGATTCTATTATCAAATGCTTTTTCATTTCATGGCATTCTTTCAGTACTGTTTCCTGGAAATCAATTGGGATTTCCCTATCTTCAAGAAAACTACCAGAGGTATACACTTTAATCATCTCTGAATCTGAAAAATTGTCCAATTTTTGTTTGGCATAAGCCCATTGAGCGTGTAAATTCAAACTATTCACGTCATCTCTTGTATCGTTAAAATATCCACAAAATGTACAGCCAGAAGACCACCACCAATGACATCCTTTTGTTCGCAAAATTACTGTTGCTGCGGTACAAATAGTCCCATCAGGTAACATTTCAGGTGTTTTGTATACTGTAGCTGGTTCATTTGCATCCCAAGACATCTTTCTTTCCAAATTAAAAGAATAATTCTCAGGTGCTTTAATTAGGTGATGAATCTTCTTGGGTTTCTTATTTACTGGAACCATTCCGCATCCTGCAGTCTTCAGATCATTACCCATTATTGCAACTCCCAGTGTTACTTCCAAAATATCCGTATGTTTGAACTTCTCGCTAATTCCTATTTCCTATACAACTTTGATAACTAGTATTACAAATAGAGGGCTTTTCGCAATAACATGGGCAATGTGGTTTCCGAAAATATGTCAAGTGATGCAAATGACTCTGTAAAAAAGATTTTTGAAAGTAAAACTTCTGAAGAAGAGAATGCATTAAGGGGTTGGTACTTTTTTGATTGGGCGAATCAAGCATATGCACTCACTGTAATGACCGTCATTGCGCCTGCATTGATGGCTAACCTATACAACTTAGCCACAGGAACCCAGGCTGGGGATTCGTTTTACGCGTTTGTACTTACCTTTTCAATGATTTTTGTTGTCATTACCGCACCTGCATTGGGTGTTATCGCGGATAAAATGCCAATTAAGAAGAAATTACTGAAATGGTATACCGTTGCTGGTATCATATTCACTGCTCTAATGGGTGCAGCGCCTTATTTTGGTTCGCAAGGATATATTGTTCTGGCACTAATGTACACTATAGGTACGATTGGATTCACTGGTGGAAACGTCATCTATTACTCCTTCATGCCCTATCTTGGTAAAAGAGAAGATCAAGATAAAGTGTCAACTTGGGGATATATGTATGGATTCATGGGTGGTTCAATACTACTCATTTTCCACTTGTTAATTTTGATGGGTCCATTTAATTGGGATACTAATTTCAAACTTGCTGTGATATTTGTAACCTCTGCACTATGGTGGTGGGGATTTGGAGCGTTGATGTTCAAGTGGACGCCGGAACCCGACATTCCTTCACAAATGGAATGGAAAGGTATTGGGAATGCTGTTGGAATTGCCTATTCTCAAGTCGCTAAAACAGCAATTGAGATTAAGAAATTCAAAGTCCTTGCACTTTTCCTAGTCGCATACCTACTATTCTACGACGGTGTCAACACTATCGCAAGTATGGCAAGTGCATTCGGAGAATCTGTTTTAAGACTAAATCCTAGCATGAATGTTATGCTCTTGCTGACTGTCAATATTGTCGCCATTCCTATGACTTGGGTTTTTGGTAAATTAGCAAATTGGAAAGGAACGAAATTTGCATTGATGTTGGCATTACTCATTTATTGTGCAGTCTCAGTAACTGCTGCTGGTTTTGCACCACTGGAACTAAACGGAGAAGAAGATGCAAAACGTTATGATTTTCAATTTGAATGGGATCAAAATCCGGATGGAGATACATCAACTGATGATGGAGTGTATGTGATGACAACATTGTATGATCGTGGATATGAAGGTTGGATTGCTGAGAGTTCTGAAGGTGATGATGCATTCCGAGATGCATTTCAAGAACACTTCCCCGAACCTGATTACAGTGTAGATGATGCTGGAGAAAGTACGTTAGGTACTGGATTGTTAGTTTGTTTGTTTATTTTAGCTATGGTTGCTTTACTAGGTGGAGGTATCATGTGGTTACAAGAGAGGAACATGGGGTGGGTAGGTGTACTTACTGCATTTATTCTAGTTGGTGTTGGGATTGTTGGTGCATCATTCCTTGCAGACCAAGCTTCAATAACAGAAAAGGAAGTTAAAACAATTACAGAAGATGATGCTATTGCACTTGTTGCTGCTTTCGATAATGTCAGTGATGAAGATAGGCACGAGCATCGATTCTCTATTATTATCGTTGGTGGAAACGAAACAATTGCCGGTTCTTCAGAAGTTGGAAATATTCATCCAACTATTGTAGACCAAGGTGGGCCTGTTGATTGGTGGGCCTCGACAATGCGCGATAAAGTATGGGAACCATTCGGTATAGGTGTTGCACTACAATGGATTATTCTTGGATTATTCGTTGGCTGTGCAATGGGTTCAGCTGGTGCACAAGCGCGTTCGATGTTTTCACAATTAACTCCAAAAACCCGCACATCTGAATTCTTCGGCTTCTTCGGCTTCCTTGGAAAATCTGCTGCAATGATTGGTACTTTCTTATATGGTATTACAAGTACTGCATTTGATAGTAGAGTAGCCATTATGACAATTACTGTTGTAATATTACTTGGTACATTTTTGACAAGTAGAATAGACCTTGAAGAAGGTATGCGGGTAGCTGAAGAAGAAGATGCTCGTAATAATGCACTTAATTCTGAAACAGAATAACTGAGTTGAAGAATAATAATCATTCTTCTTCAATTGCTGTATACGTTGGAGGATACATATAATTTGGATTTTTATCTTCCTCTAATTGGATTACATATATTCCAGATACCATTTCTGAAATGAATACATAACCTCTTGGATCATATTGTAATCCCCAATCAAATGGAATCATACAAGATGCCCAACAATCTGCCATATCATAACCAAGTTCTTCTTTTGGATTTTCAACCCAAGTAGGTCCAGCTGGTAAATAATAGCCTAACGTTTTTGTTTCAGCTAGTTCTTGTATTCCTTTGTATCCTAACTCTGGTTGTGCAGTTCCATTTTTCCAAACGAGGTCTTCCCAGATTGTTCCATGGTCTGTAATCCATGTTCCTGCGTGGTAGTGTGCCCAGTAAACATGTCCATTGCTTCCTGTATCTCCGTTATGTGGACTGTAGATATATCCGCCAGGTATGTAGTGGTTTGGATGTTTACTTCCATTTGCCAAAGTTCCTTCACCTGGTAATTTCCATTTACTGACAAGGAAGGGTTTAGCAGGGTCTGTTGTATCAATAGTCCAAACAAATCCTGTATGATTAGAATTTGTACCATATTCTGGTGCAATGATTGTATAATGTCTCCAATTAATTCCATATGTTGGATCATCCGGACCTGTTCCACAATTATCTGGCCATTTCGATTCTTCAACTAGGTGTGAAATTCCATTACAAATGAGGTGATCATAAGGTATCGCATAGTGAATCCAACCATTTCCATTAGCTGCACCACTGCCTCCAGCCCATTCTTCAGAAGACATATCTGCATGACCTCCGCCATCTGGACCATACCACCCTGATGAATCTGAAGGGCATCCAAGCCAACGCCCAACCTCATAATCCTGAGGCCACGATATACCCTCGGGGTCAGCGATAGGGGGAGGATTTGAAACATCTACAATACGAAGCCCTGCGTCCCAATAAGAAATATACAACAATTTTTGACCAGTTATTGGGTGTTCGTGAAAGACGTTATCGTGATTGAATAGAGAACCCCCACATGTTGTTTCTACCTCAGGAGAATAACCACCCCACCTAATTATTTGTCGACTTGTATTTTGCTCCTCGTCAGTTTGAGTTGGTATCCAAGATTCGAGGCCAAGAGGAACATAGAATATCTGAGTCCCTTTGTAATAAGTCCCAGAGCTTCCTTCAACCATTTCGGGATATGGGTCAGCGCCAAATAAGAAAAGATGGCAGTCTTCTTGAGCCCATACTGGATTTGCAGGATCCCAATCACAATACACGTGAACATCTTGATTATGGAATCCGGCTGGGGGATTATCCCATGAAGCAACCTTAATTGGTTCATTCTTATTTCCTACATAAATTACATCGAGGCGATTTGCACCACTGTTTGCATCATCATCATTTGGAATAGGGTCAAGTTCACTGTTAGTTAATTCGTGATTAATTAACACCCAATTATTATCGGGAGTTACTTTGATATCAATAATTCTGGCAACTTCAGCATAATATGTGGAAAGCAAAGTTATGTTATTTGGATTAGAAATATCGAGGATTTCAAATTGATTGTAAGAAGAAACGTAAGCATAACATCCACCTGTTCCATCAGGATGTGTTACACAATCTTCGAGGAAGTTGCCCTCTATTGCAATTTCTGAAGAGTCACCCGGTGTGGGTGCAGCATTCTTAAATTCGGGATAACAGGGTCTACCTGCAGTATTATCCAGTTCAGTAGGTGGTTTTTCATTCCCATCACAATTAAGATTGTGATAATCAATAAGTTGAATGTTATCTGTACTCAAACGGTGTGCAAGGAGATCGCTATGGCTATGATTTTCATCCTCAATCTCAATTACTGGATCAATCCATGTCATTTCATTGACATTTACATCTTCCCCATTTGAATCTAAAAGAAAATATGCAGTAACTGAAAGAAGACTAAGTGCTACGAGCCCCACAAGGACAAAAACAATGATTTTGTCTGATGCTTCGGTATCTTTGCATAACCGCCTTCTTTGCATGTATACGTGCGAGTGTATGTGATATTTCAAATGGGGGGTTGATTCAATAATTATGACAGATGTGCTTTATGTATTCCAAGAGGAGAGGGAGTTTCAATGAGAAGGTTTCAATCCTTGATGATTTTATTTATGATTTCAGTCATACTCGTACCAAACAGTGTTGAAAGCCATACAGCAGATACATTCACAGTTGTCATAAAAGAAGAAGGTTTAACTCCAAGCAATCCCCAATTACTCTACAATGATTCAGTATTATGGTATAACACAGATAGTCGTGAAAATATTACACATAGGATTGTATACGACGCAGATGGAGATGGATTATACAATGGCACTTTAGATTGGGATTCTGGTTTGTTGTACTCGGAATGTAGTGCAGAAGATGAAAACAATAGTGAAGAATGTAAAACTAATTTTCAAATTTGGTTTAATGGTACATGGGGAATTGGAGAGTATTCATATCAAGATATTTTGTCAAATGGTGCAATATATAATGGTACTATTACAGTAATAAATGACACGCATCCTGATGAATCGTTACCTGTACTGGGGGATTCATATGGGGTCTTTGAAGAAAATAATGATGATGTTGATGAGGAGCCAAATCAAGCAGATGTTGATAAAAGCAAAAAATTACTTCTCATATTGAGTCTTATTTCAGGTATAGGGGCATTATTGTTACTTATTCTATTAATTGTAAGAATGAATTATAAACAATAAACGTTACGTTCACAACATGAAATTACCATTAGTATTAGTAGGGGTTGTTTTGATTGGGCTTGGATTTGTTCCACAAGTTGCAGATGCATTACCGGCATTTTCAACATGGGGACTTTGTTTTGCAGGGATCGGTTTTCTGACATACGGGCTTACAGCTAAAGAAGATGATTCTTGAGTGCTGTACATTTCAAAACCAAATTGACAAATGTAGTACAACCTATGTTTTGTCAGTCTGATTTACTCTTGCATTAGCCAGAGTGATATATTCCTCAGAAATATCGAAACCTATGAAACTTCTACCACATTTTTTTGCTGCAATTGCTGTACTACCTGAACCCATAAATGGATCTAGAATTATATCTCCTGAAAAAGTATAAAATTCTATACAGCGGCGAGGAAGTTCTATTGGAAAAGGAGCAGGATGTCCTACTTTTTTGGCAGATTCAGTGGGCATCTTCCAAATAGATTTTGTCAAATCAATGAACTCTTGTTTTTCAATTGTGTCTATGCGTGTAGAATTTTTTTCTTCTTTAGTTCTATTCAATTTAAAATTACCTTTAGAAAACACAAGAATATATTCATGGATATCCCTCAAACATGGATTAGATGCTGATTGGAAGGAGCCCCACGCAGTACTTGTTCCTGCAGAAGCAGATTTGTCCCAAATTATTTCACCCCTCATTAAAAAGCCAATTGTTGTCATAATTATGTTGATGTGGCTTGCGAGAGGAATATACGGTTTACGTCCTATATTTGCAACATTAATTATTGCTCTGCCGCCAGGCGTTAATACGCGATAAACTTCTGAAAAAACATCCTTCAGCAAATTCAAATATTCGTCTAATGAAAGATTTTCATCATAATCTTTTGATACATTATAGGGGGGAGATGTTACCATTAAATGCACTGAATTATCAGGAATTATCTGCATATCTCTTGAATCACCACACACTAATTTATCCTTCAAACTTGAAGGGAAAATTTGTACTTCGCCTACGTCATTTTGTTTAGGTATACCATCATAAAGTCGTGAAGCATAATAATTAGATGAGTCGTGGTTTTCTCGCTTTGATACTCCAAAACTTGATGTTGTAGTCCCACGCACTGTAGAATCATCATCAATTTCAGATGGCTCCATGTGTATTCCTTTGTCTTCGCGGTTGATAAGAATGATACGTTAAGACAATTTGAATTGCCTATCAAAATATGTCATTCCTCTTCCTCTGTATCTACAAACAAAATATCAGTTCCTGCAAGAACGAATTGCCCCCTTGGCATCTGGGGATCGTTATCTTCTGCTGATTTGACTTGAGGCTTATACTTTGATGGTACCCTTATATCTACTCGGCTTCCCAATCTAATCATCCCATATCTTTCACCGCGTTTCACATCGTCCCCTTCGAATTTCCAGGGAATGATTGTGCGAGCAAGTGATCCCGCGATTTGAGTTACTTCGATAAATTCCCCATCTGATGTTTTAATTACGGTTCTTATTCTTTCATTGTATTCGCTTTCTTTACGATAAGCCCGAATATATGGCCCACGTTTTTTGCCTTTACCGCTTCTATGCTCCATCTTGATAATTTTTCCTGAAGTTGGTGCCCTGTTTACATGGACATCCAATGGAGACATGAAAATTGCAATTCGCCAACAATCAAATTCTTCTACTTCACCATCAATTGGTTTCCAACGCTGTTCTGTTTCAAAAGTTGTGGGTACTGAACAAACTTCGGTACTCCAATCTCCAGTTAAATTATCTGTTTCATAATTTCCCGCATCTAAATCCTCTTTTGATGGACGCTTACCAATTGCTCGTTCCAATCTTACAAACATAACGTGCCCATCTGCAGGGGACACAATTATTCCATTATTGGTGGGAATTTTTCTTTCAGGATCACGGTAAAAATTTGCAAGAAAACTAGAAAATAGTAGACATATGATTCCCATTAGTGTCACTAAATGTCCAACTGGATTAACAAGCCAACCCACAAATAGGATTGTAACACCCATAGAAATGAATAAAAATATAGGGATAACTCCCTCTTTAGCTATTAGTTTCAAATGATAATCCCCTTAGGGCTCACTCTTCTTCAGTGCTAGAGGATTCATCTTCTGCAACCTCTATTCCACTAGCCAAATTTTCAGCATCGTCAGCCTTGACATTATCTTCAACAGCCTCTGCAGCCCGAGCTTCAATCGCTTCATCCATTCGCTCTTGTATTGCTCTACTCATATGCTGGCTCTTACGTTGAGATTCTACTGCGGTTTCAATCATTTCATATCTGAGTTTTATTGCTTTATTCAAATCCTCAAATAATGCCATATGATCTACATACCAATTATCTCTGGCATTTAATTCAGAAACTGCCAATTTTAAATCACCATCTAATTCTTCTGCGATTCCGAATACTTTTCCTAATCTATCTTTTTCTCTAGTGAACTTTTCTTCCATTTTCTGTAGTTCTGGTTCCAAGAAGTCTACTTGTTTACTTGCTTTAGCACCTTTCATTTCTATTTCTCTTAGACGATTATCTTTTTCAGATAATAAAGATTCTAAGCTCTCTTTTTCGATTTCTCTTTCGACGATTTCCTTTTCCAATACTTCAATTTCTGCACGTAAGTTTACAATTTCTTTTTCTTGTTGTTCGAATGCATCGTAAACTTTTAACAAACGCTCAGTTTCCTGTGCTAATGATTCCTCGAGTTCCTTTATTTTTAATTCTGGAGTTATTGTTCCTGAGCCTTCTGATTCAGACATCTTGCATCGCCCCCCGCTAGTCTTCAGTATATGTGCATTAGTTCACATGTATATATTCGCCGCTTATTAGGCACCAATTTCGGGCGATTCATCCGACTTAATAATTCCCAAATCTTCACCAATTGGTGCACATATTCGAATATCTCCTATGTAAAAGGGACATTTTTGACAAGTTTCCTTTTCATCATCCCCTAATCTGGGTAATTCATGAAGCGGCGGTTTTTCTCCGCCAGCAACACTAGACATCCAGCCTAGTAATTCATCAAGTTCAACACTATTTTGTTTCATTTCTTCTTTGTTCCAACTAACCAATCTACCATTAGCTGCAACCAAAATTGCAGGGGGTAATACCGATCTTGAATTTTTGGATGATTTTGCAACAGTATCTTGCCAGATACTCAACGCTTTATTATAGAGGGATAATTGCATTCGATGATTGTAAAGCAATTTAGATTC
Source organism: uncultured Candidatus Poseidoniales archaeon (assembly GCA_964431435.1). Classification (GTDB taxonomy): domain Archaea; phylum Thermoplasmatota; class Poseidoniia; order Poseidoniales; family Poseidoniaceae; genus CAYSJV01. Next base: position 31,518 of record CAYSJV010000002.1, on the reverse strand, counting down.
AGCATCAGTTCTATCATCAAAATTATTAGAACTTTCAGGGAATTGTTGTAATGGATTTCCATTTTCAGGGTATGTATAATTGAAACCAGTTCTACATTCTTCTGTTTTGAAATCTACTGCTTGGATATATCCATTACCATCTGAGTCTCTTAATGCAAGGACTAAATCCATACGTCCATTGAATCTAATTGTACTCCTTTGAGTTTGCTGGGTTTGTATCTCTCCAAATGGAGTCCAAGATTCAAGGAATAAATCTCCATGTTCCTGATTAAATGAAACACTAAACGGCATTTCAGTTATTAGCCCTTCCACTTTTAACCCATTAATCTCATCTCCATTACAAAGTAAACCAAGTGGTCCTTTTTCTTGTAGTTTAGATAATTGGTGTAATCTTTCCGCCGTTCTTTCAGAGTCATAACCAAGTGGCAATAACTCATCTAGTACTCTATTTATTGTCTGTAAATTAGAAGTTATGGATTTTTGTCGACGTAACCAGTTATCCGGTAAATCAGATGTTAATGGATTAGAAATATTTGGATTACCGATCCCTATTTCCATGAGTCGGTGATACATTGTTCCCAACTCCGCTGGGGTAGGTAAAATATCTGATTTTGTACTTTCTATCTTAGCACTTTGTTTTCGAATTATTATTGGTTCTGCGGATAACCCCACATAATTTTCAAGCATATATCTACGCTTACAAAGACTAGAAGTATCCAATTTATTTGGTGCTACATCTAAATTTATTCCTCTAACGTATGGTATTTTATCTAATTTATTTAGAGAAGGTAAATGCAGGGCATTTACATGGGTTTTCATCATTTCCAGTGGGGATTTAGAGCCTCCCACCTCTTCAAAACATAATGGTGTATGATATATTCTAAAATCGGTAGGGGTTTTTGGACCTAAAAATGGTTGACCTAGTATTTGAAATGGAGAAATAAATAATTTTTTATTTTCAGTAATTGGGAGTGGATTTGGGGTGATTAAATCTTCTGAAAAGACCCATGGAGATTCGGAATAAGAATGCTTAATCGATGTTTGTCTCAAAGATTCTAACCACATTTCCCCCATACTTGGCATATCACTTGGTTTTCTTGTGATTGTAATCGTTCCTGTATCAGCATCTATGGTTGTTCCTTTTGGTGCGCCTGATAAAATCAAATGATCTTGAGTTCTCGTTAATGCAACATAAAACAATCTTCTCGCTTCTGCAGCAATTTGTGCTTTAGTCAATGTTTTTACTAACTCCCAGATTCCCATTTCAGGTACTGTCCCACCTTGCCATGGCCTCATTCTTCCGGCAATTAGTTCAGGTGTAATCAATAAATTACCCCTTTGACTCAAAGTCAAGGTTTGTTGGCCTTCATCAAATAATCCAGCAATAACAATCACTTTATTTTCCAAACCCTTTGCAGAATGTATTGTCATTACTTTCACTGCATTAGAGGAAGGGGATGTTTCTGATTCAATCTTCACTCCTTGATTTAACATAGATGTAATTCTTCTAGACAGAAGTGAGATATCACCTCCCACGCTAAGTGAAATTGATCTAACCAATTTTATGAATTGTTCAGCCTCTTGCCGGGAGTTATCATCCGAATGTACTAGCAAAATATCTGATTGATTCAACATTAGTTCTAATAAAGAAATTATATCTCCAGATAATGATGTTTTTCTCCACGTCTCAAACATCGACTTTTGTTTTTTGTTTTCTGATAATGTTACTAGTCTTTCAATCAAATCCCCTTTGATTGTTTTTCCATTTTTATCAACCAAAAATGATTGCAATTTTGAGTCACTCATAGAGATAAATGAGGTTCTGGCCAAACGTGCTAGTGCGTGCCTATTATCTGGGTTTGCTACCGCTTGAATTAGTGCTATTAATTCTGAAATTATTGGTCGTTTGAGTAAATTACTTTGCCTATCTGCTTGAGCAGGAACACCCCAATTTGACAATCTTTCCATCAAATCAGAGATGTGCGTTCTCCTAGGTAACAAAATTGTAATCTCTTCAGGATTAACTTGTGGTTGAGGGGGGATATTCTCCATCTTTCCATTTGAGGAAATTACTTTTGTAGATGAACCATTAATTAAACTATGAAGCCTGCTTGCAATCATTTCGTTTTCTAATTTCCAAGAGGGGGTAGATTTGATATCAAAAGGATTCAATTGAATTTCTAAATCAGAAGGAGGTACTGTATTACCCTCATTAACAGGTAATAGCCATTCAATATTTCCTAATTTGTTTTCATTCTCTGGAGAAGGAGTTAATTTTTGATGTCTGGCGTGCCAATCCCCATTCAAGATATCGTGTCTATCTGAAAAACTGTCTTCAAACCAATCATTCATCATATGCAAAAGTCCTCCTGCAGTTCTATAATTTGTTGACAAATCAATATGCCCTTTTGAGCGCCGAATGGCAATGCTGTAATCTAATACTAATCCATTATCATCTAGATCAAATGCAATCCAAGATTCTTTAGAGGGTTCGGGTTCTACTTCTTTTTGTTTTCCAGTTACAAATGTTCCATCCTCTAATCCTCCTGAAAGAGGCCTTGGATCTCTACCAAATTCATCTTTCCTTAATGATTCTAATCTTGATTCCTGCTCAAATTCCATTGTATTCATTTTGCAGATTGATTCCGCGGTACGTTTCATCACAGTTACTTGTGCTTGACGAAAACGGTATATGCTCTGTTTGACATCTCCTACTAAACATATTGTAGGATCCCAGTCACTTTGTGGTGGTTCTGGGTCTCCCTCCTGTCTGAGTCGAGAACCCCAAAGCCTTGCCAGTAATCTGAATTGTTGTGGGTTTGTATCTTGATACTCATCAATTATGAATGACAAATATTGTCTACGTATTTTCTTTAACACTTCATATCTTCTTGTTAAGTCCTCTAAAACATCAGGATGTTCAGATGCTGCTAGCAAAGCACTCTCAATATGAGTGTCTCGCCACGCTTCATTTTCTAATTGGTCTAATGATTCAATGACCTGTGTTGGGTACCATTGTCTGCATATTTGAGGGCAATGTGCTAACAACAAATCCTCTGCTAAACGTTGTATATCACTATGATCATGCACGCTTTCTCTAGACTTAATATCTCTCAAAATTGATTGTACACCGGTGTGAACTACAAATAAATCCTCGATTAGTCCTATTTGTTGTATTGCGGTTAATTGTGTTGTTATTGAAGGATCTGAAATTGGAAGGGGGTCTTCCATCTCATCTATGAAAATAGAACAATCCTGAGGTAGCTTTGGTACTGGGAAATCAGGACTGAAAAGATATGCGCTTCTAGATATTGTTCTAAGCATCCTCATGTCTGGGCTACTTAATCTGTTACTAGTTTTATCCGCAATATTAGATAATTTTTGTTTAACAGATTCTCTGACATTGGAGGCTATTCCTCCATAAGGCCCCATGCCTCTCTTCCATGGATTTTTACCAGCATTTCGAGGAAGTAAACCTTTGTCAGAAAACACATTAGGTATTGAATCTAATATCTTTGCCAGAGGACAAGATGCTACAATTAAATGGTGTGACCATAGTAATTTTTCCCAATCTAAATCAGGTGGCCCTGATTCAATTAATTCGTTTATGCTAGCAAATCTTGAGTTGATGGATAATGCAGATGTGAGGTCGAAACCTTTCCAATTTTCCCTACATATATCCAACCATTCTGAATATAAAGCAAATAATTCTGCTACCAATTCATTCAAATTAGGTATCATCGATAAGAATAATTTTTTGAGTGAATCAAGTGAAATTGTACTTGTTACTTCGCCTGAATTATTTGAGGAGAGATTTTTGAGATTTCTCTCTGCTTCTTCTACAAATAGAGACTTTTCAAGTAAATTTTCAATGATACTTTGAGCGGATCTTTGCCCTCCCATTTGCCAAGAAAGTCTGTTTCTAGATTCAATAAATAATTCAATATCTCCGACGAGCCCTAGTGCAAAACCATCATTTGAATTTTGCATTCTCCAAGCAGACTGTATCGCTGTATTTACTAGATATGGGCGTCTTTCTTCTGAAACATATTCATTGGTGGGTATATCACTAAGAAGTCCTTTCCAATTACCAACTAAAGAGGCGAAGAAGCTATCAATTGTGCCAATCGGTGCATCATTTAATAATGATATGAGATGCTCTAATTCCCCATCATTTTTTATTCTTGGATCTGTTCTATTTTGTACGGGGCCGTCGACTGAAGATGTTTTGTCTAATAGTGCATTAAGCCCGTTTCTTATTTTTTGTCTCAGTTCTTCTGCTGCTTTATTTGTAAATGTAATTGCTACACATTCGCTAGGTAGTAACCCTTGCCACTCTTCCAAAGATATTTGTTCTCTTTTTGGAGCAACAATGCTTCCCGAACCAATTAGTGGTCTTCTCGGACCATGAGGAAGAAGGTAGGTGGCTCTTTGAATTGATGAAAGAAGATGCTGTATATATCTCTCTGACATCACAGTTGTTTTTCCAGTTCCTGCACCCGCATCAATAGCAACATGCCTATCTATATCCAATCCTAATCTTTGACTGCGATTATACCCCTTCACTCTCTGTCCCCTCCTATATGAGATAATCCGCAGATTTTCTTTACAGAACAGTAACTACAACCTTTATTTGGTGTGGGTACCACATTTCCTGAATTTGCAGCATTGGCCGCTTTAACAGCTGTTTGAAGCCGTTGCCTTATCCATGATCTAAATGGGTTTGAATTAGGAGATGATGTTTCTCCAGGTCTGCGAAAGATTTCAGATGTTGTGTTAGTTACAACTCCAATATTTAATGAGCTAATGTGTGACGAATACTGTGGGTCACATTCTAAAAAGTGTGTTGTTTTATCTCCTACTTCTGTTATCCCAACTCCAACAACACGATCCCCTGGATGGGTGAGTTCCCAAGCTCTTGCGTACAATGCAAGTTGTACTTCTTCTAACAATGCTTTGTTATGCCTTTCCCCCGGCTTTCCTCTTTCTATTGATTTCAAATCGCGAATGATTACCAATCTTTGAGGAATTTCTGAATAATCTAAATTCATATCAAGAGGGGATACTAATTCTGATTTGGGGATACTGGAATCTTTTTCTAATTCTGGCAGAATTTCAACTCTATCTATCATTCCTCTAATATGAATGCAACTTGTTTCAGAAGATTTGTCCTCTGGTGAAGGGGGTAATTCTACTTTAATTCCGTCTAATGGATTAGATTCTTTTTCACATAATCTCCATTCCAATGCTACAATATTTGTGTTTTCAAGACCTATCTCCGAAATTAGTAATTGGCCTAGTATCCCCCTAGGAGAGATATTATCTGGATTGTCCATCCACTCTTGTAATTCCGAATATCCCATTCCTAAAAGTTGCCTTCTTCTGTGTTCTGCAACTGCATCTTTTCTCTTCAACCAAGATGCTTTATTGAGAGTTATATCAATTAGTTCAGACATCATTTCTTCAATACTTTGAGGTAATGATTGTAAATTACTAGGATTAAATGTGGTTCTTTCCGCCCCCATTTCTAAATTAAGATTTGAGCACATTAATTCGGCAAGGGATTCATGCACAATTGCACCTCGCTCTCTAAAATCAATATCTTCATCTAATACTTCCTCTTCACTTACTTTCAATCTTGATTCTAACCAACCTTTCCTTGGACATTGAATCCAGTTTGACAATCTAGTAGCAGACCAGATTTTTTCGGTTCCGGTAATTCCCTTAGATTGGCCGTGACTTTGGTCATACCAAGCTATACCTATTGGAGCAGGTGATAATGGTCGGATGTCGATGGAAGGTGTGAAGCGGCCGCTATCTGTCTTAACTCCGATAACTGGCCAGAATTCATTATATCTGGGCTTAACTATGTCTTTCTTTGGAACCTTTGATTTAATTTTAAGTGCGGTTGTTGAAACAAATTCTGTTAATCTTTGCTCATCAAGATACAGTTCTGAATCAATACTCAATATTGGCTCTCTATTTTTCCTATCCTCCATCATCCCATAATTTAGATGAGTAATCAAAGATGGTGCATGAATGGGTTCTCTACCTGATGGTTGGCCGCATCTAATCAATTTCCCATCTCTTTGTCTTTCATCTCTTTCTCTAGTACCATTCGTGAGAGATTTAACAATCCCTTCTTCTACGGTAATTTGAGACGGGTTTGGGGATAAAAGAATTGGTTTTTCAGTTGGCCAAGAGATCCAGTATGGATTGCCAAGATAAGAATCTTGGAGAAGTTTGGGTACTTGCATTGAGTGCAGGGTTTCTTGTTTTGATAACCATTCTGCAAGTGGCCCCGCTGGTTGATTTGATTCTTCGAATGACGGGTCAAAAAGAATTACTTCTTCAGCAGAATTCAATATATGATTAAAGTAGTGTCTCGCTTCTCTTATTGGGTTATCTGGTCTTAATATTCCTAATCTATTTCTTGTTTCAGGATCTAACCATGGTATTATTTTTGTTTGTAGTGACCAATCTGTTTGGGATAATCGAGGTAATATTATCAAATCCGCGGTACATCCTAATGCTTCTTTTGGTGAAAGAATCCTGACCTGATCTGAAATCGCCGTCCTCCCTTTCTCTAATTTGTTAACAACCAAACTACATAATTCGTCTATCCACTCATCACCACCTGTTGGTATATTGTGACCCAATTGTGTTTGTAATTCCCTTAATTTGTTATGTGATGCAACCAATTGTTGAATACCGCTAATCATACTTCCATTCTCAAAAGTTAGTTCGGTAAGTAACTCATTCCAATTCAAATTTGAAATTACGGAAGAAAAACAATTGTCTCCCATATTTTCTGATTTGGGGAGAGGTAATTTTTCCCCACTAGCACATCCAATGCCAAATTTTTGGTTTTCTAATGTTCGCTTATCTTCATCAGACAATATTGATCTCAATCTAGTTGCAATAGACAGTAGCCACCATTGAGATTCTTCTCGTTTTTGCATTAAGCTTTCTTTACTCTCCCATGTTGAATCGAAATTTGAATTACTCAAAATCCATAACCATCTTTCAAGGCTTCCTATTCCACCAAGTAGATGTTGACCTCTAGCCATTTCAAAGATCATATTTGAGTGAAGTTTTGGAACCCATTCTTGTTTCCATGGGTGAGGCGCTGGCATTACCCATTCTGTAGTAAATGGAAGAGATGTTTGATCTGAAAAATCACAAATTTTCTGTGCAGACCATGCATCTTCTCCATATCCTAATCTTAACATCTCAATAAACCAATGTACACTTGGACTACTGAGTAAGTTTTCTTCTCCAGCACTAACTGTTATTCCAATTTCGTTCATTAATTGAATCCAAATAGCACGATTTCTTTTTTCTCTAGGGTCTACAATAATTGCCTGCCCATTAGGATTTTTCTCAATCCACTCTTTCAAAAGTTCAACTGTTGCCGACTCAGAGTGGTGGGTGCGCCGTAAAGCAATCCGTGAAATATTATTGATAATTTTCTGATTTGAATTCTGTTCCAGTTCATGCGAAGGAATCCACTGTGGTAAATCCCCTTTATTCCTACATGGTTCCACATCTTTCAGATATGCACCATGATATCCAGGTCTGAATCTTCCTGGATTACATAATTGATGGATTGGGCAAAAACGACTAATTAATTGTAACAAGTTATGTCTTTGAAAAGAGATTGTTGGTGCGTGATTCATCATAATTATACCATCTATATCTGCAAGAGAGAATGGTTTCTTACCTTTATCAATTATTTTCAGCAATTCTCGTTGTATATGCTTATAAATCATATTTGGATGAGAGCAGTGTAACTTATTTTCTAATCTACTTACCACTTTTTCAAATTCAATAATCCCTGGATCTTCGTCCCAATTATCAGGTATTTTTTCTTCACACAATTCAGTATGTAGCTGGTTGATTAAACGTGTCTTTGAACGATTCCAAATTACCCGTGGTGAAGAAATTAAGGGGAATCCTCCCTTGTCCGCAGAAATTGTACATTCGTTATGTATCAATTCAAAAAGTATACTATCATCTGAAAATTTACGCGGTATTCGTAAATCTTCAACAAGTGATTCAATCAAGCGATTCAGTGTTTGATGTTGAGTGGAATCTAAAGGTACATTGATCTTTTCCGTGATTTTTTGCATTCCCTCTTTACGAGATTTTTCATTAGGATACAAAACAAGAAGTCTCTTATTTCCCTTAGTATTTAAACCACTAATCTGATTGACAAATAGGTCGATTAGCCAACATGGCAGCCCACTACCCGGTGGTACATGTTCAATTGTGATTTGTTCCATATATTCTCCACCTGACCTATTGACTACAACGTCCGGGTTATTCAATTATTCCTGTCAATACTTCATGAAGAGTTGGTATATTAAAGCATTAGAGCGTTAGACTCAATACTGTCTAACTGATGCGAAAGTTATGCGAAATAGTGTCTACAGCATATTATTAGTTGGAATATTAACTATTAGTTGTTTTAATTTTGTGACTGCAGAGTCAAATGAGAATACTCAATATGATGATTTGAATAGTTGCTTATCCTATAGTGTTGAAAATATGGCATGTACTTTTGCCCATGGCCCTCTAATCGGCGGACTTAGTTTAGCTGTGAATAATAGTGATTCTTCAAATATTTCCACTGCAGATGGAACGAATGGTTTTCCGGTTATCGCTGAAGATTATACCGCCACATGGTGTGAAAATTGTGTTGAAGTAGAAGAAGCACTCGATCAAGTGGCAAATGATATGTCTATGACACAATTGCATTTTCATAAATGTTGTTTAGGAGAAGGTGAATATGAAGATCCTTTTGGAACAATTGCAGGAGATGAGTGGTGGGATAGGAGAAACGGACAAAGGTTACAACCAATGGTAGTAATAAATGGTGGAACACCTGTAATTGGAAGTATATCTGGGACGTATGAAAATTTCAAATCCTTAGCAGAAACTAAAGTAGTAGATGAAAATCCAAATCTTAGTTTTACCTGGGAAAACTATGGTAACTCAACGGGAAAAGTCACATGGTCATTCGATAATGTTGAATGGGGGAAGCAAATAAACTCCAGTTCTCTAATTCCTGAAAATTATAATCCATCATTATTTTTATCACTATTTGTTGTCGAAGATACTGTATATTTCCCTGATGGTAGTAACGGTTTAACTAATTATCACTATGTTGTTAAAGATGTAATTGGCCTTGGTAACGCATCTGGTGAGAAAGTAGTAACAATGCCTGAAATATATGATGGTGATGATCTAAGTTTAGTTCTTGTAATGGAAATTAATGGTTGGGGGATAAATGAAGATATCGAGATTAATATCGACCCAGTTGAAGATTCATCAATGCTGCCAAATATCTCAGTAAGTATGACCATTGTCTGTTTACTTGGAGCTGCCTTCTCTAGAACATGCATTAAGAAATTTGAGTAAAGGCATCAATTGCAGTTTCTATGTCTCTATCCTCTATGTGCAAATGTGCCACTGCTCTCAACATTTGAGGTCCCAGTGCCAAGACATGCACGTTTTTCTCTGCTAATGCTTCCACAACTTCATTTGCATTCCTACCATCTGTGATATCAACATAAACCATGTTCGTCTGTACTCCATCTAAGTCTACTTCAAATCCTTCAATTGAGTTAAGTGCATTTGCTAGATTTTTTGCTCTTTTGTGATCTTCAGACAAACGTTGTATATTATTTTCAAGAGCATAAATTCCTGCAGCAGCTAACACACCTGCTTGTCGCATCCCCCCTCCGAACATCTTTCTCCACCGGTGTGCACGCTCAATAAACTCTGAGCTACCAACTAAAAGTGACCCAACGGGAGCCCCCAATCCTTTTGATAAACAAATGGATATTGAATCAAAATCTCTAACCATACGATTGGGTGTAATTCTTGTAGCAATTGTTGCGTTGAATAACCTCGCTCCATCGAGATGGGTTTTACATCCGTTGTCGCGGGCAATTTTACAAATTGAATCTAGGTCTTCTTGCGAATAACAAGTTCCTCCTCCTCTGTTGCTTGTATTTTCAACACAAACGAGAGTGCCGTCAGGAAAGTGTGATCCGCTTCCATCTGCCTTACGTATCGCCTTTTCAACATCTGAAGGTTTCATAATTCCTCGAACACTGTCTACTAATGCTATTGAACATCCCGATAATGTAGCATAACCCCCTCCTTCATAGAGGTAGATATGGCTTGTTTTTTCGGTGATTATTTCATCACCAGGAGATGTGTGTGTTCTAATTGCAACTGCATTTGACATTGTTCCGCTTGGAACGAATAATGCTGATTCCTTTCCCAACATATTTGCTATCATATCTTGAAGTGCATTAATTGTAGGATCGTCCCCAAATACATCATCACCAACCGGTGCCTTCATTATTTCATCTCGCATTGGTTGAAGGGGTTGTGTAACTGTATCGCTTCGCAAGTCTACCATACTCTCACCGGCTTATGCCAAATGACTCCAATTCATAACCGCACTGCTTGGAAAAAAGCCAACTTTTTGTTTATAATAGCTTCAAATCTCCAGTTATTGAATCTATTTCACTCCTGAGATTAGGTCCTATTCCAAGTACTGTAACTGTGCCTGACGGGATCTCTGTGTGGCCCGCGTCTGAAATTAATTCAGCAACTAAACCCAACTCTCTAGCTTCGCCATACAGTCTTTTTAGTGAAGTGAGGTCTTGTATTTCACATACTATTTTTCTTGCACCATTATTTTGCCACGTTTTTATTAAATCGGGCACAACTTTTTGTCCAGTAAGTATGCAGTTAACCGCTGCATGAGATGCTTGTGCTGCCAACTTGCCAGCAGAGAGTTTCAAGTCCTTCCTTGTTACAATTACCATTGTAACTTCATCATTTGAAGAAGTTTTAGCCATTTTCATCCCATCGCTGTACTTGGTAGATTTGATTCATTTTTCTGAATTTTAGTTTCTTCCGTTTCCACATATTTGTTAAGAAGATTAATTGTTGGCCTTGCAAGCCATAATGCAAAAACGACATTACCAAAACCATGTATCAAGTCAAAGGGAATTCCTCGTAAAATATAAGCAATAAATTCCTCTACTCCGTTTAAAGATTGTAATGCACTCAAAGACACCCACCAATCAAATATAAATCCAAGAATAAAACCTATTGAGGCCAATTTTCCTATGTTAAGTTTGGATTGTTCATCAAATAACCATAATCGAAGATAGTGCCCAAAATTAGCAACCAAAATCCATCCTGTAGCCTGAAAAACAGTCCATGTTCCAGCTCCTAATTGAATATTAGATAGCAATGCAACAAGAATTGCAATTGCTGAGCCTCTACGTGCCCCTAAGTGTGCACCGAAAATTAACAATAATATTGTAACTGGTTGTAAGTTAGGTATTGATGAAAATATAATTCTTAAAGATGCTGTCATTGAAGCTAAGATTGAGATTAATATTACTTCTCTCAAAAAGGAGTTTTGTCTCCGTTTGCTGAACAGTAAAAGTGCAAATACTAATGAGATGGATAATGCATTTATGATGAGAATTTCAAATGCTCCGGCATCTACATCATGCGCACCTAACACTTCATCACCAATCAGTTCAACAAGCAAACACACTTCAAAATTCCTATTAATTATCATTTATATTGCCAAATAATAGTAGAGTTGGCACTAATAGGTGCTAAATTTACTGACTGAGTTCCATACGTTGTATCAATTGTATAGACCCATCCATTTTGTCCACTATTTTCAAAATTATTTATCGATGTTATGAACATTCCAATTGCTGTATCTTCATATTCTAAATCCATATTTGATAAATTAGAAGCAAACAATGTAATTTCCCATACATCTTCTGAACCTGTCAAACCTCCAATCAATACTCTATCCGTTTCATTATTTACTGAAAGACCTCTTTCGATTTCATTTCCATTTTGATCATATCTAATTTCAACTCCATTTAATTCACTATTTGGAAATTCGAAAATAACTATTTGAGTATCTGCCCATTCTAATGGAATATTTGATTCGAGAATTGTGTTTTGTCCAGTGCTATCCTCACTTCCAATCAAATTGGACCATTGAATGATTATACCTGGAAGTACCAAAATTAATGCAATTAATAATATCAATGAAGGCCACCGGAAATCATTGGATTTTATTCTCGATAACGCGTATGACCCAATCCCAATGAATAATAACACCATAACAAAGTACATCAAGCCAATCCAATTTGATTCTGAGACAATCGATGAGGGGGTCTCTATTTGTTCATCTGTATCTACATCAAGCCATTCTTGATTTGATTGGCGCATTATTTCAAAATGATATTGTGCTACTTGTAAATCTAAAATTATCACTTCAATATAACTTGCATCATTACCAATTGCTGCTGCATAATCAGTAATTTCCACACCTGCTGTGAGGTACTGAGAAATCAGAGGTTTCCATTCCCAATAAGGCTCTGGAGAAATATACCAGTCATTAACATCAAAACTAACTTTATGAGAACTCCAATATCCTTGATTTATATTATGTGGTATAATTACGGAAATATTTCCATCTGGGTGTTCAATAAAAGATGGTTCTCCAGTAACTGATTCATTAGTTAAGGTTCCAAGTAAATTGCAAGATTCTGTACAATCATAAAGTGTGGTGTTAGTAGAAGTTGGTACTACGACAAGATCATCATGATGGGTTAGAACACCTGTTGAACCTATGAGGTGATGTAGAATTACTGATGTAGAATTTGTATACCATTCAACAAAAAGGCTACCGTTATCGCCTTGAATCGATATTAATCTCCTATCTGATTCAGAATTTAAATTAATTATTGGGCTGCGGATTTTCGGATTCACTAAACCATAATCAAGAGTTGTAATTAGTTGAGATTGAGGGTTTGACAAATTTACTTCCATCATATTTCCATACTCATTTCCAACCACAACCCATTCGAAATTATCCTTTTGAAAAATGGTTGGACTATGGCGATATCCTACTCCTTCTTCACTAAAGTTTGCATCCCAGATAAGTTCTCCATTGGCAGGACACAAACTTGCCAATCCATATTCCGTGGGTATAATTACTTGCCAACCTTTAGATGTATTTTCAACTAATATTTTACCCGTTATTCCATTTGATGAAATTTGAGACATCCAAGACCAATGTAGTTTTCCATCTATTAACCGATGAGCGGAAACCTCTCCACTAGTCCAGCCCGTAATTACCAAATCTGGCCAACCACTTTCATCTGATTTATCCTGTCCTTCACATTGATGAGATGATTGCATTCCTAAATGTATCAATGGACTCAATTCAAAGAAGGAGTCATGTGTTGTTGACCACAAAGACTCCCCCTCAATTCCTAGTGCATTAAGGCCTTGAGGAGTTTTGAAAACTACAACTCCTTCCGCAATAAGAGGAGATGTTGATATAAATCCTGATTCTAAATCTTTTGACCATGAAATTGGAGGTAAGTTAGGATCACCGGTAGACCAAGATGCCGCAGGATGTGAAAATTGTATGAATAATAATAATACAGGAACTATTACCCTTAATCGAATAATATCACTCCCTACTTATCTTTTCAATTTCTTCCTTAAGTAAGGCACTAACCTGTTTTCCGTCTGCTCCTCCTTCAAACTCCTTCATAACTAATCCCATCAAAGGCCCAAGTGCACCTAATCCGCGCTCTTTTACAAAATCGATTCTGCTATCAACAATTTGTTTTACAACTTTACTTAATTCACTTGAAGATGCTGGTTTATATCCCATCAGCTCAGAACGATTGTTAATTTCATCTATTAAAGCCAACACAACTTCGGAGGTGAGTTTGTTTGTATGAGGCCATTCTGTGCTGTTTAGAATTTCTATTGCAAGTGGTATTGTTCCCTCTCTAGTCAAATTTCCTTCATCTCTAACATGTTGTAATGCTGCTAGAAGTAAAAGAGGAACGTCATCAATTGTACCTTGAATGCTTTCTGCAATTTCCTTGCGAGTTGAATCTAAAAGTAGTGAAGCCCAGCCTTTGGATGAAAGTGAAGAGATTCCTTTCATCAAAGTTCCATCAGTCCCTTTCACAAATTCATCATCAAGATGTTGAGAAACTAACTGAGTTGCTTGATTATCTGAAATATCAAAATTTGATAAATTGAGGAGTCTTTCATTTGTAGAAGGAGGAAGTGAAGATACTATGTTTTGCCAGAGGTTTGAATCTAATATTAAGGGAGGGATATCCGTCTCAGGATACATTCTAGCACCGCCAGGAAGAGGGCGCATAGCAGTAGTGGTTCCATCTTCTGGTTCTCCTTTTCTTATCACCACATTACGTACTTCTTGCCTTATACGATGATATGTTGCTCTTGCTCTAAGCATAACAGATTCTAATGCAAGTTGGGCTTGCCATTCAGGTGCTGCACAAAGAACAAATGCATCTTTTTCTCCTAAATTTAACTCTACACTTATTTGTTTTACTTCAGTTTCTGAAATACCATAAGCGGGTAATTCATCACTATGAAAAATTCCCTTTACCCCTACCACTTTTGCTGCAGAAGAAAGTTCTCTTCCTAAACGAGGCATTTGTGCTCCTCCTAAATCCATTTTCTTACATCCAAGTTTTCCTGAGAATCCTACTAACTTAATTGCCATTACAACTCCCTCATTAGAGAAAGAATCCTGTACCAATTTTGCTTCTGTTGAAGAAAAACAATTAGATACATCTACTACATCTAGTGGCATTAATTTCTCAACTTCTTTTTCTATCTTCATTTCCTCTTCTTTAGAATCATTTCTTCTATCGGATGAAAGTAGAGAAAAACCACTTGATTTTCTTAACTCATTCGCTATTCGGTAAAAATGTAGTTGCCTAGCCATTTCTAATCTTATTATTCTAGGGATCCATTCAAGATCTTGACAGCCCTTTATTTCAACACGATCCCCGCACGCAATTGATACATTCAAATCTTGTCGGATTGTTCCTAAACCTCGACGTACCATTCTAGTATCACGCAATATTGTCCCGAGTTTGAGTGCGGCAGATTTTGCGTGTTCTGGAGATATTATCTCGGGTTCAGTGGCTATCTCCACCAAAGGTATACCTAATCTATCTAAATTCCAAGTTACAATTTCTCCTTTAGTTGTCAATTCAGATTTTAGTTTTCTCGCACTATCTTCCTCCAAGCAAATTAGAGAAATTCCTACCTCTCCCTCATCAGTTGTTATTGAACCATGTGTGGCCATAAGTGTTGTACGTTGAAATCCTGAGGTGTTTGAGCCATCAACAACTGTTTTACGCATTGCTTGCATTACTGGAAGTGGGTGCGCATTCATTAATCCTGAAATTGTTAAGGTTGCCTTTACTGCTTCTGAATCATGTGGTAATGGGGGTTGTTCATCAAGTTCAATTAATCCTGCATTCGGTGATTGAATGTAAACAAATTTTCGATTGCGTCTAGATTCAAATTTGGCTGCAATATCTACCTTGCCACTTTCACCCTCTGCAGCACGTAATTTTCGATTGATTTGTGGTAATTCTGATGGTAAATTTTCTGCATTATAGTCAAAGAGTATACTCTGTTCTCTAGAATGTAATTTGTCAGTATTAAGTTGTTGATGTATTTCCAAACCACACATAAATCCCAATGCTTCAGGATTAAAATCCGCAGCATTAGAAATATCCCCCTCGGGTGTGTCAGATATGGAGGCCATGATGTCTGGAATCGATGCCATATGATAGATACTACGATTGATTACCTATTGGAAACGCCTACTTTATCACCGGATGGGAAGAAAATTGTGCCTTCTAAACTTAATTTGTCCATTAAAGGTTCTGCTTCTGCTTTGTCGATGTTTTCTTGTTTTAGTATTTCGTATAATTCATTGATTGGCATTTGTCTGCCACCATTATTGTTTTGATAATCATGTATTACTGACAAGATTTTCCCCCTTAGATCTCTCTTCGTAGAAGTCATTCCTGTATGCATTGTTGTTTCATCATAATTTGGGCCCATTACATCATTTCGCCATTGCTCAGTAATC
This sequence comes from uncultured Candidatus Poseidoniales archaeon, assembly GCA_964431435.1. Lineage (GTDB taxonomy): Archaea > Thermoplasmatota > Poseidoniia > Poseidoniales > Poseidoniaceae > CAYSJV01. The sequence goes on along the minus strand of CAYSJV010000002.1, from coordinate 15,506 downwards.
ATTATGGCATTTTCAGCATCTTCACGTGAGGCCACTTGAGATAATCTAATCTTTGCTGAAGCCTCTGCAAGACGTGCTAGTGCTTCGAGTGAACGAGGAGATATTGCTACACTATCGTGTGAAGGGCCTTTCTTCCTTCGAGTCTCAACATAATATTCTTGTATCCTTGCACGTGCATCATTATCTAAAATGGGATGTATGTTTCTTTTTGTATAAGCAATATACTTTCTGAATAAATCTCGACCGATGATTTCTTTTCCATCTGCTGATTTATCAGTTTCTAATTTTGCCGATGCTGATGCTGGATCTGCTTCCGCGCCTTCCTCAATTAGAACTTCACTAACACCTGCTGCACGTGTGTTCATGATATGTCCTGCAATTCGTTCATCTTCTGCTCCAGTTATTGTGTCAGTAATAAGCCAAATTACATCAAATCTAGTCAATAATGCGGGCCCTATATTCACTTGAGTGTTAAACGGATATTCATCAAAATCTGTAATAAATCTATTTCCGCCCTTGGGATTGGCTGCTGCTAAAACTGCACATCTTGTTGAAAGAGTTGCATTAATTCCTGCCTTTGATACACTAATTGTTTGCTGTTCCATTGCCTCGTGCATTGATGAACGGTCACCCTCCCCCATTTTGTCAAATTCATCAATTGCTGCTAAACCTTGATCTGCCAGTGGCAATACCCCCGCCTCTAGAGTCCATCTGCCATCTGCAGTTGAATCTTGAACTGCTGCCGCAGTCAAACCTGCAGACGATGCGCTCATTCCACTAGTAAAGCGACCTCTGGGGGATATTTGAGACATGAAATGTAACATCTGTGATTTGGCAACACCTGGATCACCAAGAAGCAATACGTGGATGTCTCCTCTTAATCTTGTTCCATCTGGATTTTTTCTAGAAACTCCTCCAAATAACTGCAATACCAATGATCGTTTTATTTCACCATATCCAAATATAGATGGTGCAATACTATTTTCTAACAAATCTTTAATGTCGGACCTCGATGCTAAATCCTTGATTTCTTGTTCTTCTTCCTCACTTATGTGGACTTCTTCTAAGGGTATATTTTGTCTTTCAATAGATAATAATTGTAAAAATATGTCAAAAACAGGTGTTTCTTTACCCCCTTTCTTTTTTGTTCTTACAAATAGCTCTCCATTTGCAATCACCCTATCTCCTGGGGACAGTTGCCCTGCAAGATCGTGGTCTGCAATACAACTTATTCTATCTGTTTGTCCTCCACCTTTCATCTGTTCGGGTGGCTGTTGAAGTTCTATGAACTGGGTGTTAACCATTTGTGATTCTTGAGGGATAAGTGTAAAGCGAAGATTCGGTCTTTTTAGCCCACATCCGTGATCGTCTCCGTGATTACTGCACCACATTGGTTCGATTAATTGTTGTTCATTTGGTTGCATTTCCTTCCATATGGCTCCACAAGTACACTGAAATGCTGCCTCAAACAATCGGGGCCTTACTCCTGAGATTCGAGATACAATGGCATCTACCCCTAACAATTGTCCTATATCTTCAGATCTAATTTTATCAATCGGTCGTTGTTGGTCTTTTGGTAAATCTTGAAGGCGTAAAAAAACATTTATGTCCTTTTTGCCCATACTCCTACAGTATTTCCTAAGATCCTTTTGTCCTGTGGAAATACTATTTTGTGGGTTTGTTACTACATATTGAGCAAATTCTGGATTAAATGTTTGCAAATCCGCATATGAAACTATTAAACTGCGCATATCTGGCCAATACAAGATTAATTTGCGAACTTCTTCAAATGAATTTTCCTTGAAAAATGATTGCCACAAACCAGAAACTTCAGAAGCCATGACTACCATATCAACACCGCGAGACTCAAAGTGAAATGCTAGGGCACTTAATCATCGCGATTTGACCCCTTGATTTCCACTGGAAAGTGTAAACAGTGGAGGGAATCGATTTTTCAATTTACAAATATTTCCTAAGAAGGAAAAATCACTGATTTACATGATTTGGCAATTTACTATAAATTTACGCCGAGATTTAAACTGACCTTCGGCATCACCCTCAAGAGCCTAAACAGTATGGGACTGACATGGGCAACGAAAAGTCGCTTGATTACGCACAAAGTGGAGTCGATATTGATTTGGAAGGTTCTGCAGTAAGTGCACTCGTAAAATCCCTAAAAGGCTCAGCCCTTAGAAGGCCTGGGGAATTTGGTGCGCCAGTAGAACACGCTGGTGGATTTTCAGGACTAGTAGAATTTGGAGATTCGTTACTTGCAATGTGTACAGATGGTGTCGGCAGTAAACTTATGCTAGCTAGTGAACTAGGTGAATGGGAAACTGTTGGAATAGATTGTATGGCTATGAATGTAAATGATTTAATTTGTATTGGTGCAGAACCACTTGCGTTTGTTGATTATATTGCAACCCCAAAACCAGATCCAATTACACATGGAGCAGTTGGGCTTGGGCTAGGTAATGCAGCAAAGATTGCAAGAGTAACTCTTGCGGGTGGAGAGACTGCAAGCTTACCTGGAATTGTTAATGATCTAGATCTTTCAGGGACTGCATTGGGTTGGTTACCTAAAGGAAATCAATTAACTGGTGAATGTATTACAGGTGAAGATGTATTGATTGGGTTGCCTTCATCGGGGATTCATTCTAATGGTTTTTCATTAGTTAGAGAAGTAATTAAGAGAGAAGGAAGTAATCTAAATGAGATCTGTCCTTTTGATGCCGAGCATGAAAATAGGACAATTCATCGATTTAGTTCTTCGGCTGAAAATTCAGGAGTAACCTTGGGTGAAGTGTTGCTCAATCCCACACAAATCTATGTGGATCCATTAGTAGATCTATTCAAAATGTGTTGGAATAACGAGGGGCCTTGTAATTGGTCCGATATTCATGGTATTGCTCATATTACAGGAGGTGGATTATCCAACCTACTAAGATTACATCCATCAATGGGATATCACATATCCAATCCTCTTTCTATTCTCCCTGAATTTGAATGGTTGGCTGGAAAAGGAAATATTAGCAACAGAGAAATGCATAGAACATTCAATATGGGATTGGGTATAGTTTTAGCAGTATCAAAAGAATCATCTGAAGAATTATGTGAATGGTTGAAAGATAAAATTCCAGGAACTGCAATTATCGGAAATGTTGTGGAAAAAACACATAAAGTCACTCACATCAATCCTGAGGTAGTTTTTGATCACTATTGAGGGAAGGTATGTCTGAAAAAAATATACCAAATGGGTGGCCGGGTAAAAACTGGTTAGAGGGGCGTACCCTAACGCAAGTTCTGGATGCTGAAGGTCAAGGTGAATTTAGAGCGGGGCCTGGTGGAAAAAGGGGGGTGCCTGTATTCCATAATACAGCCATGGCACCAAATAGAACTAGAAGTGTCATGCTTCTATCTCATGCACTTTCAAAGAAATGGTTTAATTCTAAAGAAATTAATGTACTAGAAGGATTGGGTGCAAGTGGCTTAAGAGGAAGAAGATGGGTGAATGAAATATCTCCCGAATTATTGAAGAATGTAAATATAACTGTAAATGACCTAAATCCAGAAGCAACTGCATGGGCACAACATAACAATCTCTTGCATCCACCTAACAATACTAATTTTTCCAATATTGAATTTGTAACTGGTGATTTTAGAAAAACGGTATTGAACAAAAGATGGAATTGGATTGATATTGATCCATTTGGAAGTCCTATACCCTTTCTTGATTCAGCATTGCAATCACTTACCAGAACTGCCGTACTTGAAGTAAGTGCTACTGATACTGCTGCTCTTTGTGGTTCTTCACCTACTGCAGCAAAAAGAAAGTATGGAATTACTGCAGTAGTAGACAAAGCTGCACATGATACTGCACTAAGGGTTCTTCTTGGACAAATATCAATAATTGCTGCAAGACATTCGAGAATTATTGAACCGCTAATATCTATTTTTGATGACCATCATGCTAGAGTAAGTGTAATGGTAAAAGAAAGCCCATCAAAAGCAAGTAATTCCTATGACAATCTTGGCTGGAGAATTAACTCCCCTACTGAATCTGAACTAAAAATTAGTATTTCATCTAACCTTCATCCACATGGTTGTCCTAACTTAAAGCAAAAAAGATGTTTTTTACCATGGGATAAACCTCCCAATGAAATATCAAAAAATAGGGTTTCAGGTCCTTTGTGGATTGGTACGTTGGGTAATACTGATGTTCTGAAAGCAATGAGTAAAATAAATGCAATAGAGTTATGTGGCCAGACGGAGGAATTAGTTAAAAAAGGCGGTTTTGAGGAGGC
>CAYSJV010000002.1:0-11192 GCA_964431435.1 uncultured Candidatus Poseidoniales archaeon | reverse complement strand
TTTTTGTATCAGATGGTTCACATGTTGGCTTTTATGATGAAAATTTCAAATCGACAAATAGAAAAATCGATGTTTCGCTTTTCTGAAGAAGCAGATGTAATTGATTGCCTTGGATTAATAATGATAGATGAAATGCCTAAGTTATGTGATATAGGAGGCCCCCCCTCCCCTAGCAAATTAGTTAATTTGCTAAAATCTAAAGGACATAGAGCAGGTTTATCATCAATGCAAAAACCTGCAATAAGAACTGATGCGCCTTGGGATGTTATCGTTGAATCTGCAAAAGAAATTCTTGGTTGAAAATCATTACTAATCTAGTATTGTAAGAATTTTCTCAGGCGGGCGCCCAATAACCGCGCATCTGTCGTGAATGAGAATGGGTCTCTCAAGTAGCCTAGGATTTGCCCTAAGAAGTGTCTTTAACTCTTCTTTTTTAGACAAATTCACAGATGTATTAGAATCGATGTCTGTGGAGCGAATAACTCCATCAAGGTCAAGTAGAAGAGCAAAATCTTCCTCTGCAATACCTCGATCAAGATAGCGGTATTCTTCAAACTTGATATTTCTGTCACTCAGCAAAGCCACTGCTTGACGTGACTTTGAGCAACGTGGGTTATGATAAAGCCGCATGGTTCAAACATACAACACAGGCACATGAAGACTTCCCCTTGTATTGTGATTTTAACCAACCACAGGATCATCATCATTGCCATCAATTTCAAATTCGTGTTTTGTTAAAAATACAAATGGATTTAGATTAGTCATTCCATTCAATCCATTTATCTCCCGAATCGATTCGGTAATACTTTCGCTCATTATGAGTTAACCATTCATAGCCATCTGAATCAAGTTGACCGTTTAAATCAACACTTGGTCCAGTATATTCATCAAAAAATTCATCATCTTCTACTATTCCAAGGTCGCTAAATTTACCTTCTAAAGTTTTCATTTTGGGGTTGAGGAATTCTAAATTAGAACGTATTCTCTCAAGTTTAATTGCTTGGTGAGGAGCTATTAATCTCCACATTAAGGCCCACTCGTATTTTTTGGATATTTCTGATAATTCTGATTCACTACCTGCTTTATTCAAGGCTTCAGTAAATCTTCTCGCTCTTGAGGTACGGGTCATTAAACAAAAACTAATCCAAATAAAAAGAGGTACTCCACCTAAAATGCCTACAATATCCCAAGCCCCCAACCCAAAATTAGTTCCAGGTATAACGAGTTCAAATGTTGTAACTGGTTTGGATTCAGCAGAATAAGGATTGGTTCCAGAAAGTGATTCGTCTTCATCGGTATATCCGTCATTATCATCATCTTGATCCGCATTATCTCCAATACAATCATTATCAGAATCTAACCATTCTAATGGGTTTTCTGGAAAAGCATCTTTACCTATTTCCACGTTTAGTAAACAACCTTTTTCATCAATCTCTAAATTTGCTGGGTCTCCCCAATTATCATTGTCGAAATCAAAAGGTAATGAATCGGGATTCCGACCCAAGATATTGTCTCCCAAACCATCTCCATCTGAATCAATCCATTGGGTTTCATCAAATGGATAAACATCAATTGAATTATTGTATGAATCACCATCCCAATCATCTGCCATATCTGTGTAACCAAACGAGGTTAAGGGTGCTGGGTCTTCTACATCTGCAATTCCATCACCATCTATATCTGGACAACCTTGTAAGTTAGCAGTTGAGTTGCCATTTTGAGTTGGGCAGTCATCATCTAAATCTTGAATACCGTCATTGTCCGCGTCAGGACAACCCCAGAAAACATCACGAGATGTTCCAAAAGCGAGGGGGCAATCATCAATTTCATCATGATAACCATCTGTATCGCTATCCAAACAACCCAACATTTCTACTCGTTGACTGTTTTCTACTGACCACAAACTAGTTCCAAATTCATCAGGACAAGAATCAGGATTATTACCCCAGATGTTATTTCCATATCCATCATCATCATTATCTCTCCATTGGGTAGAATCATTTGGATGACTGTCTGCATCACCAGTAGGGTGAGCATACCATTCACTATCTGGATTACTCCAACCATCATTATCTTTATCCGCACAACCCACTCTATCCATATGACTACTGCCTGCAAGATTAATACAAGCGTCTATCACATCTTCTGTGCCTTGATCGTTATACTCATCACCATCAATATTTGACCAAATATTTGGATTGTGGTCATCAATATCATTAATGATGCTCCATCCATCAAAGTCGTAATCAAAACATCCAATTAAATCAATAGTTGAATTACCCGCTTCGGTTGGACAATCATCTGTAACTCCCCAACCATCACCATCTAAATCAGGACAGCCAAAGCCATCCTTAAATGAAATACCATATTCAAATGGACAAGCATCTGGATTAAGTGCAGGGAAGGGATTATTTCCAAAACCATCACTATCTGAATCTATCCATTGTGTTTGATCTGAAGGAAAGGCATCAGCACCATTTTCTACTTTCCAAAGCGAATCGTAATCACTATAACCATCACTATCTGAATCGATACAACCATTTCTATCAATCGTACTTGTGCCGTAGGTATAGGGACAATCATCAAACGGGGATTGTGAACTATTATACTGTTCATCTTCTATTCCATCATTATCAAAATCAAGAGGGGATGGATCAGGATTGTATGCATTTTCAATCCATTGCCCTGGCCAATGTGTGGGTCGTGTTGCATTGATAGAAACATCACCCCAATTATCTCCAAGGCCGTCGCCATCCGAATCAATCCATTGGGTTCGCTTGTTAATATAATCATCATACAAATCAGATTGGCCATCTTTGTCGAGATCGGGGCAACCCCAACGGTCGCGCCATGAGTCTCCCCAATCACCTACACATGAGTCCGGCTTCATTCCTCTTTGATTATCCCCAAAACCATCGTCATCTGTGTCAATCTTCTGTGTAGGATTTTCATCAAATTCATCTATTATATCACTAGTTTGATCTGAATCATAATCAGATATATAGTACAATGCTCGCGTATTTCCATCCCCTATGCGGACCAATACATTAGCATCAGGTGAACTTTGTCTTAGCATAAATGAATTAACTGTTGAAACGCTATCAAAACTTTGCCAGCAAATGTCGGAATGAATATCATTATTAGTAATACAGTGGATATAATCTATTCCTGTATGACCAAGAAACAAGCCCATTATATTTTCACTTACAGGAATATAACGCATCACCAAGGGGGTATTGGTTCCACTAGTCCATGAAGGGACTGAAGAATAGAAAGACTGATTGGAAATAAACACGTCTCCTTGTGCATTTTCATAGGCGATTGCTGGATCAAGAATCCCATCATTATTCACATCAAAAAAATCAATTGTTGAAGGGTTTATTTTGTTGGATGACCATATTGGATTTGTAGATATGCTTTGACCATTACTAAGGAAGAAATCGATTCCATCCTGAGAATAGAGAGTTGGGTCTCTCCATATAATGGCTAAATCTTCATTTCCATCTTGATTAATGTCTTCAATTTGCATGTAAGACCCTGGCTCAGTCCAACTTCCTGTCCTAGCACTTAATGACTGTATTTGATTGAATACAGGGGTGTTTGAATTTCTCGGGAAATCCCACGTCCAATTATAAATTTGGACCGTTCCATTTCCAATTAACAATGCAACTTCATATGAGTCATCGCCATCGATATCTATGAATGCAGCATCACGGAATTGGTGGATTGTTTGCAGGGAACTAGTAGATTCAATAAGTACTGAAGACATTTCACTTGAAGAGAGGTATAGGCTTGTAGCACCACCAATAGTCAATTTTTCTATGACTCCGTCTTCATCTATATCTGCAACATCATTCCCATTATCACACGAAGCGATTGACTGCCACGAGATGTTTTCTCCACATGCGCCCCATTCTGACCAACCATCTTCATCTCGATCTTGAACCTCGTAAAAGTTGGTGAAATGATGGACGCTGCTACCCAGATTTTCGATGAAGTCATCGTCAGAATAAGTGTCTATTGTCAGATCACTCATACTTGAAATTAATGAACCTCCTTTTCGAAATAGGTGTACACCATTTTGGTTCGAAATTAAGATGTCACCGTCACCATCCTCATCGTAATCCATCACTCTCATGCCGGTAAATGAGATGTTCAAATTGAACACTAATTCAGGAATATTATCAATCCTGTTATCCTTAGAAGTAAATATCTGAATATATGGAGAGGTACCACAAATTAAATCCATACTACCATCGTTATTGATATCAAAAACACTTGATTCAGAACATCCGCGGCGATCATCGTTCGGATTTGAACCGGGAAGGGGGATTTGTTGTGCTTGGGAAGAAACATTACCACTTCCATCAACTGAAAAAGAAATCAAATATGAATGCCAAGGTGGCCATGAACCATCCATTCCCTTATGGTCGATAAGTAAAGATTCAGATCCATTGGTTGAAGGAATTACTGTTATATCACACCAAGCTAATTCTACTTCGTTTGTTGAGTTGATTTTTGAATAACCAAGCAAACCTTGGTTCTCAACAATATTCATCATACAATCGATAATATCAGAATCGTTATCGCCGTCAAAATCAACAAAAACAGAACTCTTGTAGTCCCCATCAACAGAATATGAATGAGTAAACAACTCATTGTAACTGTTACCGTCGTTCCTAACTACAGATACGTAACCGCCTGCATCATATCTAATTACAAAATCAAAATCGCCGTCATTATCAATATCCTTAACATCGAATATTTTTGATGTTGATGCTGTGGGTATTGTGTCAAACTCCCACCAATTGGTACCTGTATATGTTGGATACGAATAACGCGAAAAATCACCAACTGTATTTTGTAAATAAATGCCACCGGGGGAATTAATATCCATTCTTCCATCCATATTAAAATCTATTAATTGAATTTGTTCATTGACATTCCCAGTGCTCCCTCCATTAGCCCCTTCTTGCGAATTATTGTCTAAAATATAGGGAATTAACTGATAATTATTTGTTATTGTATACAATTTTTCATCAACCATTAATTCTTTTCTTCCATCTGCATTAAAGTCAAATGCCCACGAAGAAATTGAACCATCTGTGCTCTGATTAAAAATTGTAATTGGTTCAGTAAAATTCATGCCCAAGATTTGATTTGTTATACTCATTGGAGCATTGTATTGTACAGGTAAGGTGTCATTGGAATTTGAAATCCCATCGTTATCCCAGTCTGAATGATTAAAGGTTTGATCTTTTAAATCACTAGGCTCCCACCATTCTCCTGTAGTAATGTGATATCCACCTATACTGAAATTATCTATGTTTGCTGAACTGTTTTTTGTACTATAATTAGAGGAGTCGTTGGATTTAATCGACATTATGTTGACGTTTGTATTTTCAACAACACATGAAAATGGAATCGCCGCAAGAAATAAAAAAACAACAAAACTACAATAATATACTTTTTTTGCCATCAGCACATGCCAATTAGTTCTACAAATTAACACCTATGATTTATTATCCAACCATAGGATCATCATCATTGCTATCAATTTCATATTCGGGCGCTGGGAGTTTAGATTGAGATTCTTCAAAAATTTCACGGACACTATCTTCAATTTTCCTAGCATTTTCTAATAACTCATGAAGAGGTATTTCAATTCCAGTTAATTCAGTAATTGCTTCTATTGCTAAAGCTGCTGCTCTAGCATCAGGATACATTGGATTACATTCTGCTAATAATGCAGTAACATCTAGCCCTCTCCTATCTCCTTCGGCGAGCAAATATCCTGGGATCCCTCCTACTACTCCCTGTAATATTGGTTGAATGTCATGCTTCTCCAAAATTTCCCTAGCTTTGGTTGTAGCACCAACACCATACAATCCACCTGTTGCCGATTCTTCCGACCCTTGTCTAACTAACCCGTCAACTATAATCAAGTGAGTGAAACCACCTTTAACAAACCAATCTAGAACTGTATTTGCAAATGAAATATCTTGTTCGTGTGGAAATTGTATTTCGGAAATAAATACTCCCATGTTATTGCCTTGGTAGACCCTTACGGGGTGTTTGGGTACTGCATCTTGAACAAGAGCTAGAGCAGGGAATTCGGGATTTAGAACTGTTCCAATTTGGGGTAAATTCAATGAAGAAATCGCATGACTGGCAGCAATCGTACCAACCATTCCAGCAGTAGAAAAGCCACAAATTGCTACGCCTTCTGTTTCTGGATTAGCCCCCTCATTCAATACGAGTTCGTATGTAGAAAAACCGTGTTTCTGCAACATGACAAACATAAGTGCCATGAAAGGTAGATAAAAAGTATTTCATAGATTATCAAATAATTCTCATCATTCGTTCCATGCATCCCAATCTTCCATCTCAGTAGTTCTATACCACCACTGACCGTTCTCATCTTCCCACCATTCTGTTCCATCTTCATCTACAGAATATCCTTCTTCTGTGGTTTCATATGTATCGTCTTGATAAGATTCAGATTCTCCAGAACGCCCTACACTTCTTCCTATAGTGGGCATTTGCTTGCCAATTGAGCGGCCCTGATCTTTTCCGGTTGCTCCTGTGATAAGTGGTCTTGCCCCTCCAAGAAGGCTGTCAATATCTGTTGCTGAGCCATCATCAAACAAGCCATAGTCATCATCGTAATCAATATCATCATCATCATCTCCTCTTCTACGAATTAGTCTTGAAATAATTAGAAGTAGAACTAGACCTAGTAAAATCCCTCCCGCGATTGGAGCATATTCCATAATATCGATATTTGTGCCACTTACATCACTATTTTGACTAAGGTTAGTGTTAGTATCAGTATTATCTACTGTAGCATTGGTTTGAATGTAAGTCATTCCAATCAAATTGTAACTAATCTCAAAAGTCACAATTGAATCTAAATATCCTCCTGCTCCTGCTCCTCCTGCATTTTCTATTGAGGCATTAAAAGATATTATGCTACTAACTGGTGTATCAACACTTTTTGGAATATTTTGAGTAATTGTAGGATAGAAGGTACAAGTTGCGGAGGAAATTGTGCCATCTGCCGGACCTAAAGCAAACGGATCTGTTGGGCATGTCACGTCAATTGCCATTCCATCGGGAGTATTCCACTCCATTATAGAAACACTAACATACACTGAATTTGTATTTGTGAATGTACATTGAAGATCATTTGTTGATTGATCAGGAGAGTTGGGTATTTCCCAATTATCTTCACATGAAAGAGAAGGTGCTGCTAAGCTTTGAGATTGTTCGGAGGGGCCGCATCCATCTTCATCCACTTGATTTCTTTCTTCAAAAGATGTGGCTGGGCATAAATCTGCATCTCCTAATATCCCGTCTGCATCAGGATCTAAAGAACCTGTGCCACCTTGATATTCAGATAAAGCAACTGTGAGGGCTGTCATATCAACCTTCATCCAATCTTCCAAATCTGTTTCTACATCTATCCAAATTTGAACTTGGCCTCCTTGTGCCATATTACTAATCTCAACAGTAGTTTGTCCATATTCATCTAATTCTACTGATCCTCCAGAAATAGTATTGCTATCCTTAGTTGATAACCATTTTATGCTTAATTCATCGAAAAGTGATTGCTCATCTTGATTATCACTTAACAATCTAACTTCTAAAACAATACCGCCATTTTGGTCAACTGGCCAAGCATTACCGCCCACAACGAAAAATTGTCCTTCAACTACAACCCATGCATCAAGAGTTTCTTCGACAGGTAATTGTTCTCGAATTGAATCATTACCAGACATACCATCATATTTTGCGCTAATAATTACTGCTCCACCAAACGAATTCAACATAGTATGAATATGAGACCCCCAATCAATGTCTTTAGTTATGGTTCCATCTTCATTAGTAATCAAATCCGAATATGTTACGTTGTTAGAATAGTCATCCGCCTGAATAATTTCCAATGTGATTGATGCCCCAGAAATAGGTGTACCTTCGCCTTCCAAAATTGCGGTAATGGTAAATTCTGAATCCGCATTAATCCAAGGTTTATCGGTAGGAGAATCACCGTCGGAATTATAATCATCTATTGATAAGGCGATACTTGTAACCATTGGGTTATTATTCATTGAAAATACAGGGCCCACTGCAGTTACACTTGGATTAGATGAGCCACTCGCCTCTACTGCTACAACTGCAACCCAAAGTGCCACGCCATCAGGTATTGCACCTGTTCCTTCTAATTCATTACCAGATTCATCGTATTTTTCACTAGTAAGAGTTACAATATAGTCTGTGTAAGTTGATGCAAGAAGTACTGAAGAGCCTAGATTTGAAACATCAGTAAACTCATAATCACTAACATATATTTCATAGCCATTAACAGTAGATGATGCTACAGAGTCCCAAGTGACAAATAGTGCACTTCCACCATCATTGGGTTGATCTATGGCAGTAACACCTGTTACTGCATATGATGAAGGGACCAATACCTCCAACATATTAGATAATGATGTTTGGTAACCATAGTCAAAGTTAGCTATTACTGCATACCAATAAGTTGTATTTTCTACTACGTTTGTATCTAGATATCTCGAAAGGTTGACATCTGTAATAGTACCTATTTGAACAAGATTGTTAGTGTCATTAGTTTCAGATCTAAAGACTACATATTCAATAAACGTATCTTGTGTGAAATTAACTGGTGTCCAAGTTACATCGACCGAGTCCCATGCATTTGCATTCAAACTAATTGTGAGTGGATTTGTATCAGGTTGCATCGGTGCACCCAACGTGTAATTGACCACTAAATCAGTAATGGATATTGAACCTTGTTTTGTGGAAGTGAACGATAACTCAATGGGAATACTGCCTGTGCCAAGAGTCATTACTTGATTTAGATAATTACTGATATTGCCCAACAAACCTGGATTGTTTTCAACTTCAAATGTAACGTCATATAATATTGATAAATTAGAGAAAAGAGTTTCTCCAGATGTTTTTGTTTCGAAAGATGATTCTACACTAGATAATTGGACACCATATGAATCGGTAGTTCTAGAAAAAGTGGATAAGGTTGCGGTATCAAGTATTGATGCTAGTTCAGAATTATAATCTACCCAAACAAGAGGGTGGGTTCCATTTCCTATTTGATCTCGAGAAAAACCTCCCATTATAACATCCGATGTTCCATCATTATCGCAATCAAAATTAATCATTTGCCATGTATCGATAAATAGTCCTGGAGAAGATTCTCCTGCTATCATAATTAATTCATCCTTGCCGTCTCCATCCAAGTCCGCTAATTTCACGTTAGAGGGATGAGTTCGAGGAGTCAGGCTTCCTAAATATGAAAAAGTGTTGTTAGCGGAAGGTCCGTTAATTTCAATTCTCCCATCTATTGTTAACTCATCCCCGTCTATGTCAATTGGGGGTATGTATTGTACTGAAATCATCTCATCTGTTCCATCGCCATCGAAATCACCCTTACTAGAGCCAGTTGGATAATAGTATGATGATGCATTATAGTAAAATTGGTAAGTTGATGGGTCTTTCATATATGAACAAGATTGCTGTTGGGCGGAATTCATTGGGGTCCACCCCATTATATCTTCAAAAAGATCGCCATTCAAATCTGTAGTAACCAAATGCTCCCCACCACATCTTAGTGAGCCAGAAGGGAATGATTCCCACTCTGCGTCATTTCTAAGTGAGTGTAAAGATACCCATTGTTCGTCATCACCTACTGCTACAGACTTGTTTCCATTTGGACCATCATAATTCCCTATTGCAATACTTTTGATAGTCGTTAGTTCTGTACCAGTTATACCTCCATTAACTGTAATCTCTTTAACCACGGTGCTTGAAAACGGATCTACTGTATAATTTTGAATATATGCTGCATATCCAATTGTTGTCTCATTTGCCCAGATAATATCGTCATAACCGTCATTGGTTATATCTGCAATCTCAAGATCCACTATTGTTGTTGCGGGAAATGCGTGTGCCCCCAAATAAAAGAAATTATTTAGAATAGTTACATTGTTAGTGAAATGTACACAAGCCTTTCCTTGACTGGTATCACTTACTGCAATAATATCTGCTTTACCATCATTGTTTAAATTACCGTGTCGTAGTGATTTTGCTTCTTGACAAGTGTTCTTCCATGTAACCATAGAATAGTTATTAGAGGATGGAAGATAATCGATCCAACCAATCTGAGGTAAACTTCCTGTTGTTTGTAAGAATACTGGCTCATCTAAACCATCTCCATCTATATCCGCAATAATGAGATCTTCTAACTCTCCCAATTCATTCCATAAGCCCTCATTATCTGGTTGAAATAAAATAGATAGATTTGATGTCATTACATCGGCATTGGTAGGAAGATAATACGACGGTCCTGCAACAGGTGTTGATCCTGTTGAAGTTAGTAAGGTGCTCGTTGTACCTGTTGTAAATTCGTTTTGAGAGCCAATATCTCCATACCCAACTCCCGAATAAGTCCATTCAAGTTGATTAGAAGTACCAACAATATCCATACTTACCTCTCCGGGACTTTCATCTGGAAGTTGAAATTCTAAATTAAAAGTTACATCATGAATTGTAGTATTCTCCAATATATCGAAAGTTTCTACCACTGGTGAAACCCCGTCTAAATCAATTTGTACAGTGCTTCCACCTTGAAAATTTGTTATAGTCGCTCTTCCCGAAGCCGCAGATACTGTTGGGGACCACATAATTAATTGCGTAAACATAAGAAAAACTACCAAAATCGCTGCCTTGCGAGCACGCGAGGGGGAATTATTCGAATTCATGGTTACCACCGGTAATACTTGCAGACTACGACCTCCGTCATGTTGGTTTTGGCAAGAAGTTCTTCATGAAACCTTGCATATTATCAGTGTTGGAACATAGGTTAGGTATATCAAACTCTCTTTCTAAAGCCTAATAATATAAAAAATAGGCTAAATACAGCAAATACTGTAATTGAAGTTCCAGATAATGAAAGGTTTGCAGAAACTTGAGCGTTCATTGTATTTTTATCATTACTTTGAGATGATGAATGTAAACCCATACAAGGATACCATTCTCCAGGTTCCATCTCCCAGATAAGCTCATTATCAGTAAGGGTTGGACCACCAACCAAGAATTCTATATCCTCTCCTTTACAAGTCAGTGAAATTCCAGCAGGCATACCTAATTCTTCA
>CAYSJV010000001.1:51144-63663 GCA_964431435.1 uncultured Candidatus Poseidoniales archaeon | reverse complement strand
GCCCTGGCCCCCGCAACCCATCGTCATCCTCCCCGGGGGGGGGTATTGTCAGTACCTTTACTGTGTATTAATCCGAATCTTATATCCCCATATGTCAATAACCCTTCATGCTGAGCATGCATCAATATTTGTAGCAAGGTTAATTCTGCATCCAAACGCTCGGCTGCAGAACTTGCAGGTATCTCTAACAATGTTCCGGATTTGTCTCGAATTAGTACTGCCTGATTAGCTAAAGAATCTAAACGAGCATTGGTATCTATTCTTCCTTTCTCTGTAAGTTGCCAAGTCTTCTGTCTGCGGTCATCTCCCACAATTGTTCTAGTATGCTCACTGACCAATCCTTCCTTTGTTAACTTCCTCATAGTCCGGCTCACATTTGGAGGATGCAATGCACAAGATTCTGCAATACCTGGTCTGGTTAAAGAGGTTGTAACAATATACCTATCTGCCTGTTCGTCTTGTTCTAGAAGATGAAGCAATATTCTATCTTCAACAGAGATTATTGTACGCGGTAATTCTTCTGCCACAGGAGGTGCTAAATGGTCGCACTATTGAGTTTTAATGCTTTAGGATGAATAAATAATGAAGCAAATCTACCACAAACCCTTTTTTTAGTTAAAGAAGCCGCCCCTATGGGGCGGATAAAGGGTACTTCCTTGCGACCTAATTCGGAAAAGAAATTTTATTCGTTTTTTTTAGTTGGTATTTTTTTAATATCGGTATTACCTATGGTTCTCGCACAGGACACTGATGGAGATGGAATAGAAGATGCGTCAGACGATTGTGAATTAGCATATGGGCTCAGTACTATCGACAAAATGGGTTGCCCTGATTATAATTCTGACGGAATAAGTGATTGGACTGATAGAGTTACTCTCTCAAATGGTGGTTTTTGGCAAGAAAATTATATTTCGAGTGGTCAAGATCATAATACTGTAGATTTTTCTCCTGACGGAACTAAATTTGTTACAGGAAATGAAGATGGGTGGGTTCGTGTATATGATACTGGAACTTACACTACTTTGACTTCAAGACAATGGGGTGATGATATATTATCAGTTGCATGGGGTGACAATTCTCTAATTGCCGTAACTCCGGACAATGATGAAATGCATTTAATATATCCTAACAATTTAACTACATTTCTTAATGTAAATGTTGACATTGGTAGCGGTGATTCAGCAGATACTGTTGAATTCAACCCTAATGGCACAGTAGTTGCAGTAGGTATTCGTCCCAGTGGAAATAATGGAAATGGAGAATTGTTGATAATCAATACAACTACAGGATTAGAAGAACAATCATTGAATCATAACACCTATTCCCTTGCTTGGAGTCCTGATGGAAGTAGACTTGCAGTAGGTGGCAATGGCAATATTTGGATTTATGAAACTGACACTTGGAGTGAAAATGATAGTATTAATTCGGGAGGAGAAGTAAACAATGACTTAGACTGGTCGCCTGATGGAAACTATGTAATGAGTTGTGAAGCATGGGGTGGAAATGGTGCTCTAGTTAAAATGTGGAATCCACACACTGGTGGGCAGTTATGGTCTCATACTACTACTACATCTTGTCTTGGTGTTGCTTTTTCGCCCGATTCTAGGTTAATTGCACAATCACATTCATACTATCAAGCAGATGGCGCATCAATTCGGATTAGAGAGACCGATACTGGGAATTCTATACAGGTTTTAACCGCACCAAGACCAGGTGGATGTAGTTCTAGTGGAGGAGGTAACAATTGCGGGCAGATAGAAGATATTGCATGGCACCCAGAAGGGCGCAGAATAGTCTCAGTACATGCAAGAAATGATGAAGGAATCTATTGGTGGATTTCAGACCCTGACCCAGACAATGATGGATTCAATACATCAGATCAAGGTGATGGAATAATCGATTTATATCCACAAGATGGTACACAATGGAGTGATACAGATGGTGATGGATATGGAGATAATTGGGCTAATTCATCATGGAATTCAACCTTTGCAGGTAATCAACCAGGACAGTGGGTAGATGGTGCAACAGAACCAGATGCATGTCCATCAGATTCAGGAACTTCTAGTGGTGACAGATATGGGTGTCCTGATACAGATGGTGACACCTACTCAGATCCAGATTTAACAGGACAGTATGGTATCATATGGACTATTGCAGATGGTGCCGATTGGAAATATATGGATCCTCTTCAATGGGTTGATACAGATGGTGATGGTTATGGTGACAACTATAATTATAATTGGAACGCTGAAATCAATTTAAGATTTGATCAAATTGGAGATGCATTTCCAAACGAGGCAACACAATGGAATGATACAGATGGTGATAATTGGGGAGATAACTACCATGATAGTAGTTGGACCGAAATTAGAGATGCTTCTTGGCCGGGATTATACATTCAAAATGCAATACTAGTCGATAAGTTTCCATTAGATCCCTACCAATATAGAGATGATGACAATGATTGGTATGGTGATGATCAAAGCGGTACTGTTTGGGATGAATGCTTGAATGAATGGGGTAATTCATCAATGGATAAAGTGGGATGTCTAGATAGTGATGGAGATGGATGGTCTGACGGTGGTGATGACTTCCCCAATGACCCTACCCAATGGAAAGATACCGATAATGATGGGTATGGAGATAACCCAGATGGAAATAATCCAGATGATTGTTTGGCAGATTCTGGTTCTTCGTATATCGACAGGAGTGGATGCCCAGACACTGACCAAGATGGGTGGTCTAATCTAGTTGATGCTTTTGATAGTAATCCCACTCAGTGGGCCGATTCTGATTCAGATGGATGTGGGGACAACTATGGAGTTCAAAATCCAAATAGAAATTCCTCTTGGCCGGGTGAATATGTTGAGGGTGCAATGAATGTTGATGCATTTCCATTAGATTCACAACAATGTAGAGATAGTGATGGTGACGGATACGGAGATAATGCTGGATTTGAAAATTCAGATATATTTCCCTCAGACCCTACTCAATGGAAAGATGCAGATGGAGATGGTTATGGTGACAACTACAACGTAGCAGGTGAAATTAGAGATTCTACTTGGCCTGGAATTTATGTTGAATTTGCAACTTCACCAGATCGTTGTCCGTTAGAATGGGGAACTAATGCAGACCCTGAAACTAGAGGTTGTCCTGATGCAGATGGGGATGGTCATATGGATAATGTAGATGCATTTGATGATGACCCATCTCAATGGAGTGATGCTGATAATGATGGATATGGAGATAACCCAAATGGTTCAAACCCTGATTCATGTCCAGATTCCTATGGCTTATCGAGTATACCTCCAATGTTGGGTTGTGCAGATAGAGATGAAGATGGGTGGGCAGATGATATTGATGATTTCCGGAACGAACCAACACAATGGAGTGATACTGATGGTGATGGTTATGGTGACAATTGGGGAAATAGTACATGGAATGCCACTCGAGATGATGTTGGAATATTTTTAGAAGGTGCACAAATCACTGATGCATTTCCAAATGATCCTACAGAATGGATTGATAGTGATGGCGATGGTTATGGAAACAATGTAGATAGGTTCCCAAATGAAACAACACAATGGGAAGATCTAGATAGCGATGGTTATGGAGATAACATAAGTATTGGTTCGTACAAATCTGATTCTTGTAAAACTGAAACTGGTTATTCAACTTTAGATAGATATGGTTGTTTAGATACTGATGATGATGGTTGGTCAGATTTAAACGACCAATGTCCATTTGACCCTGAAGTAGGGGGCGGAGCTTCTGATATTAACAAAGAATGTAAAATAACTTCATTAGATAATGGTGAGGGGAACGAGGCAAAGAGTTCACTAACTGAACAATTGCAAACAAGTATACTAATTGCAATTCTTGTTCTTTTAGCGATAGGAATTGGTGGGTTTTCAGCAGTACAATTGGCACGTAGAAGAGGGGGAGATTCATTTGATGACGGTGATGATGAAGATTCTGAAGAAAGAAGAAAAGAATGGATTCAGTATTACGTTTCACTAGGCGAACTAGAAAAAGCTAGAGAGCTTGGTTGGGATGAGAATGATAAGAGTGGTGGATTAGTAACTGCAGCAATTTCAAATTCAAAACCTTCGATGCCTGAAGGAGAGAAACCACAATGGAAAGTATACGAAGAAGAGAAAGCAGCAGAGAAAGATGCTGCCATTCCAGAGATGGTGGATTTAGAAGGTATCTTTGACGATTTGAATGAATGAATTATTTAACGGATAATGAATCATCAAATTCGAGATAATCTAATTTACAAAATTCATTATAGTCTTGCTCAGATATTGCCGTATTAACTTGCAATAATTCTTCTATTTTGACATGCATTGGATTACTACCGTCATCAAGGGGATATTGGTGCCCCGGAAATATGAGCCAATTGCTAGGTAAATCAAGTAAACAATTTCTAAAGTACATCAAACTAGAAAACATTGTAGATTTATTTCCACCATACAAATCTGTTCTACCGCATCTACCTGAAAATAACAAATCTCCTGCAATAACTGAACCATGCCCCACAAAAGATACATGACCCGGAGAATGTCCAGGTGTACAATGAATTTCAAATTCTAACTGACCTAATTGTAGTAATGTATGTGAGTTAGGTGGGTGAGTCCATCTATTCGTGTCTGGCCCAGTCCAACCTCTATTTTCCTCATCAGTATGTACCCATATCTCGATTCCAGGATACCTCTTAATCATTGAATTTAATCCACCAATATGATCTGAATGAGTGTGCGTTAACAATATCATCTTTAAATCAATATTTAACTCATCAATTATTTTTATCCAATAACTGCCAGAAAAAGGATCTACAATCGCTCCACAATTTGTTTCATTACATATTATGAGATGGTTTAAATTGGCATAAGGTCCAAGTTGACACTGATAAAGAGTCATTTCGGGAGAAGGGTTGAGTTTCAATAAATTAGGAATGTTATTCATTGCCTCGCCGGTTTATACGATGTATTACAAACGATTAACCCAATCGGTTTCATTTCTCTATTTTTACCGATGAGATTGAAAAGAATATGTCTGCTGGAGGTAAATACCGGAATTGCGAAAAGGGAAGGAGTGTTTTTGAAAATGGTATATAATCCAAGTAAATCCGAATCATATTGGCAAGAAAGGTGGGATGAAAGTCGTGTTTTTGAAAGCGATGTAGATCTTAATAAAAAAAAATTCTACTGTTTAGAAATGTATCCTTACCCTAGTGGAAAAATGCACATGGGGCATGTAAGAAATTATTCAATAGGCGATACAGTTGCAAGGTTCAAAAGAGCACTCGGATTCAATGTAATTTATCCAATGGGATTTGATTCATTTGGTATGCCGGCGGAGAATGCAGCAATAGAAGAAGGTGGACATCCGAGAGATATTACTGAAAGAAATATCAAATCAATAACTTCACAAATAAAGAAGATGGGTTTTTCTTATGATTGGAGAAATACCATCAAAAGTCATGACCCTAACTATTACAAATGGAATCAATGGTTTTTCCTTAAATTCTATGAAAATAATTTAGCATACAAAGATCATTCCCCCGTAAATTGGTGCCCTGGGTGTTCTACTGTCTTGGCTAATGAACAAGTGAAAAATGGTAGATGTTGGAGGTGTAAAGCTGAAGTCATGCAAAAAGATATGGATCAATGGTTTTTGAGAATTACAGACTATTGTGATGAGTTATTAGATGATTTAGAAAAAATTGATTTCCCTGAAAATGTAAAGTTACTACAACAAGATTGGATTGGGCGTTCTAAAGGCGCATTAATCCGTTTCCAAATATCTGAGCATAATGAAGTAATTGAAGCATTTACCACTAGACCTGATACAATATTTGGAGTGACTTTTGTAACTCTTGCTCCCGAAAACAAGTTATGTGAATTATTAGTAAAAGGAACAGAATATGAAAATGGATGGAAGGAGCTTTATGATGAAGTTACCAAATTATCTGATTTTGATCGAGGTATATTAAAAGAAAAGAAAGGTGTTTTTCTTGGTTGTTATGCAATAAATCCAATGAGTGGGAAAAAAGTACCAATTTATGCAGGAAATTTTGTTTTGGCAGGCTACGGTACAGGTGCTGTTATGGCAGTACCAGCCCATGATCAAAGAGACTTTGATTTTGCAAAAACATATGATTTAGAAATAAAACAGGTCCTTTCAAAGTCAAGTGATTCTAACAACCAATCTGAGTTAAAGAAGGCATTTGAAGGAGATGGATGGATGATAAATTCTGACAGAGAGAATTTTGATGGATTGTTTGGACAGGATGCAAAGGATGCAATCATCAAGACTTTGGAAGAAGAAAGTACTGGTGAAGGGATGATTCAATGGAAGTTACGTCCGTGGCTAATTAGTCGCCAACGGTATTGGGGCACCCCTATTCCAATAATCAATTGTGAGACATGTGGTGCTGTTCCTGTACCAGAAAATGATTTACCTGTATTGTTACCTGATGATGTTGAATTTACCGGACATGGAAATCCGTTGCTTACATCTGAGTCATTTTGTAATGTTAATTGTCCTCAATGCGGAAGTTTGGCTAAAAGAGAGACTGACACCATGGATACTTTTGTTGATTCTTCTTGGTATTTCATTAGATATGCTGATGCCAGAAACAACACTTTTTGTTTTGACAAAGATGTTGCTTCATACTGGATGAATGTTGATTTTTATTGTGGAGGAATTGAACATGCACAGATGCACTTAATCTATGCTAGATTCTGGACTAAAGCACTAAGAGATTTGGGCCTACATTCTGTAGATGAGCCATTCCAAAGTCTGCTATGTCAAGGAATGGTGAATAAGGCTGCTCCTTGGTGTAATTCTTGTTCTGTAACTTTGAATGTGAAATTTTCAGATTCTCCGTGTCCTCAATGTGGAGGTGTGTTATCTGAACGATCTGCAAAGATGTCGAAAAGTCTTGGAAATACTGTAAGTCCGGGAGATTTACTTGAAAGATATGGTGCCGATACTTTGAGATTGTTCATATTGTTTGCAGCCCAACCGGAAGCAGGAATGGATTGGTCGGATGATGGAGTAAAAGCAGCATGGAGGCAATTGAATACATTATTCTCTTTTTCTGAACAAATATTAGAATGGAAAGGCGGTGATTCCAATATTGATTCATGGATGGAAGCAAAATTGCGACAAAGACTGAAAGATTGGTGCCAAGCAATGATGGAAGTCAATTTAAGAGAAGGTGTGAAAATATCTCATTACGATATATTATCAGACTTAAATTGGTATGTTCGTAGAGGTGGTGAAAGTGCATCATTAGGAAAATCCCTACTTAAAAAATGGGCTTTGATGTTACATCCTGCAACCCCCCACTTTGCAGAAGAAATTGGAAAAATGCTTGGGGAAACAGAGTTAATCGCTTCACAAACTATTGATGAAATAGTTGAGGAAATAGAAGATGATTACCAAATATTGGCAAAAGAAGTTTACCTCCGATCTTTGTTAGAAAAAGCCCGAAATGTAAAACAAATGGCGATGAAACATTTAGATTCTGAGCCAAATGAGATTATTATTCAGACGGTGCCTACTTGGAAGCTAGATGTAGCGTGTACTGGATTGGAAATTCAGTCTAGTGGTGGGAATATCAAATCTGCAATGAGTATCTTGATGGCTAAACCATATGCAGCAGATAATACCATTAAGGGTGATATCGCTAAATTCTGGAAAAAAACAATGCCGCAATTATTCAAATGGACTCCTGAGCAAAAAAAATTGGTATCAATGAAAATCGATGAAGTAGAAGTAATAGTAGAAGCGAGTGATTTCATTTGTAAAGAATTGAATTTATCGGCGTTAACAGTTTACATGGCTGGTGAAGGTGAAGATGTCGGAGAGAAGGCAAAATTTGCTTTCCCACTTGAACCAGGTATTGCATTTATCTAATCAATTTGATAATTTCCTTAGAATGAATTCTAAACTAATATTTTTGCAATATTTTAAGTGAAGTATTGCAAAGAACCACCACATAATTGTATAGGTTATTATAATTATAAATGAATGAAATATGTTAAATTTAGCATCAATTCCACTTAACTCATACAAACTAAAAGGAATAAAATGTAAGACATATATGGTTAATGAAAGACTACCCATATGGATAAAACCTCTATACAAAATACTTTTTTCATTCCATTGAATATTGGTAAGTAAAATTTCATGAATAAGTAATACTCCTGCTATTGCAGTAATAATAAATGGCATGCTGGCAGGGAAAAATGTCAAGAGAGCATCGCCGGATGTTAAAGCCCATGTTAAGTTATTTATCAGTGCAAACAACAAAATAAATATTGCAGCCCCTCCAAATAATAATCCAATTCTTACCCTCGAATTTTTACTAAAATCACTAATTAAACCTCCAAGGATGAAAAAGGACAGCCAAGGAAATAATGGATAAGTGCCACTAACAAATACCCTACTAATCCAGAAAAATAAATCTGGAGAGGATATACGTGTGGACCATGATAAATTTATGATAAAATATTCTGCAATAATTAATGGTGATATACTAATCAAGATGAGCAATAATAGACGAATTTTAATTGATAATCTGGTAATAGCAACTGATGTAAGTGCACAAATGGCTAACAAACTTAACACACCAGGTGTATGCCACTCAAATAAATGATATGATATGATATTTACCAAGAATTGACATAGTATCAACACAACAACCCTGATTACTACCCATCTCATTAAATCATGATTATTGTTTTTCAAACGACGCTGTAAACTACGATGTGTTCCCCAGCCACTTATTGTGACAAACAAAGGCGCAGCCATTCCACCAATCATTGCTGCAAGAAGGGCAAAGGGGCTCTCAATAGAGATGTTTGAAGGTTGGAATGTTGCTGCTGCGTGCACTTCAATCATGAACAATATTGCAATTGCTCGCATAATATCAATATGCGTTAAACGACTTTGAATTAAATTTGAGTTCATTCCCCTCAATTTGCGGGAGGAAAGAAGGGCTTATCGCTTAGCATTGCTTACTTAGGTTTCATAGGCCCCTTTCTATTCCGTCAATTGTGAGTAGAGGTTCTAGAAGGGGGGGGTCCCAAAGAAAAAGGGGTGGTGGTAACTCGAAAAATGCATCTTCAACTAGACAAAGAGAACGCAGGGCATTTGAAAGAGAAGCAATCGCGAGATCTGAAGAACGCTTTACTGTAAATCCAACACCGATGGGATTTCCAAAAGAAATATTAAATCCAAACAAAATAGAACTGAAATGGAAACTTAATCCTGTTCCTCAGAATGCAGAAGAAAATGTAAGAAAAGTTGTTGTAAACAGGGGTGAATATGGTTGGCTTCCGGACAAAAGAGTAGATGAAATTGCCAAGTTTGTAGAAAATGAAAAAATTACTCTTGAACAAGCTCTATCTTTACGTTCTGCCATATTACAAGAAAAATCTGTGAAAACATTTTCTAGACTCCAAAGAGAAGCCTCGCGTATCAAAAAAATGTATGATGACGGACAAAGTGCTGTACAATTATCTCAACGTCTAGATTTTCCTCCAATGAATTTGTTTAGGGCAATACTAATGGCAAGAGGATGGTCGAAAAAAAGAATTCGTGATGCACTTAGAGAACCAAAAAATGGACTAAAGGGGCGTGATTTGCAAGAATTCAAAGATGCTGAAGCGGCAGATAGAGTTTCGAATGTTGATCAACAAGAAACTCATGAGCGTGCTGAACTTTTTGAAGATATATTATGTGATTTTTTTGAAGAAAAAGGTGTAAGATTTAGGCGACAAGAAGAAATGGTGCGTGAACAAATGAAGGAGCATGGAAGACCTGTTAGAACACCAGACTTATTGTTACTTGACCATGTCGAGATTAATGGTAAGCCTGTTGCTTGGATAGATGCTAAACACTATTATGGAGCAAACGTTGATTTTCAAAGAAGAAAAACTACCAAGCAAATGAAAAGATATATCGAAGAATGGGGGATGGGCGCAATAGTTTTCAGGCATGGGTTTAGTGAAAAACTGTATGTTCCAGGCACTGTCCTTCTAGATTCTTCTCCACTCAGTTTAGAAAAGTTAAAAAATTTAAGTTATAATAATAATGGTGATTGAGATACATCACATACACTATGCTCAAGATTAGTCTGCATTAGATAATTCGAAATCTTAGCCATCAATTCATTTTGATTATCTGAGCAACTTTTAGGAAGAATAATTGCGCTTACTCCAAGCATGCACAACCTTACAACTACTTCAGTTTCAAATTCAGTATCTAATATTACCTCATTTATTTCTTTTAACAATTTCATGCGATTTTTTTCTTGGATTATACCGGAATTATTGCAAAAATTCATTGATTCTTCTAAAATGAGGTCCCATGAAGATAAATCCCAATCAATCATGTTTATTTTTTCCATACTATTATTCCCTGCAGAGGTGATTTGTGATCCCCATTTTTGAGAATCAATGTAAGCGGAAGTATGTATACCACTTTCACCACTCCAAACTAATATGACTGGGAATTCTTCATACCAGCTTTCCACAATTCCTGAGCCAACAGGTTTAGGAAAACCACTTTTTATTCTACGTTCGATTCCACCCACGGACATCCCTGCAATATCTCCCAAACCTCCTGAAATTTTCCTTTCTACCAGATGAGTTACTTTTAGTGCCCTTGGAATAATTTCTGATTCAGGTACTCCGATTGCCTTCTGTATTGCAATCGCTGAAGCACAAGCTCCGGATGCAGACAAACCGAATCCTTGTTGGGGTGGTAATTCCAG
The DNA here is from genome assembly GCA_964431435.1 of uncultured Candidatus Poseidoniales archaeon. GTDB lineage: Archaea > Thermoplasmatota > Poseidoniia > Poseidoniales > Poseidoniaceae > CAYSJV01. The sequence continues at coordinate 52,868 of CAYSJV010000001.1, read as the reverse complement.
AGTTATATCAAAGTCCCAAGAGTATTCATTTACTGGTATACCCTCACTTTGTAAAATACCTAAAACAGTATAGTACAACTTTGATTGGGCTTCTTTTGTATATCCGTAAAATTTTATGCTATTTTGTTGACTATTCTCAACTTTTGTTACTTTAACTGATACTCCTTTAGAAATAGATAATCCAAATCCCTTACTTCCTTGCATAAGGGGGTTTTCTGACTCAACATCGACTGTGAAACAAAGTGTGATGTGTCCGCCTACGCGAGATTCTGTTACTCCCATTGGAATAGGGAAGATGCTTTACAACATCAAAAGTACGGTCACAATACTCTATTTCAAATCCTCAGATAATTCACTTTCTAGCCTTCTAAACCTGTTTGCTAATTCTCCACATGCTGCATTAAAGGCTTCCAAGGGATTCAGTGATCCATCTGTTTCATAGGTGAAAATAAATTCATTTTCTACTTCTTCAAGTGTTATCGCATTTGCAAAAAGTGCTTCCTCTTCTGTACCTGGTCCAACATGATTCAGGGCACTTTTTAGTTTTTCAACATCCCCTATCTCTGTCATCTTACCGCTTTTGAAATCTTTAGCACTTATCCCTAAATCCATATCAAACAATATTTTTGCTTTTGATTTGTTTTGCAATACTCCAGTTTCCCTTGGATAAAATGCAACACCAGATGCAGCGCTCCATTTTGAGTGAGTATTACCTCTTCCAAGAGTAGCATATGCATAGAACTCGAGATATTGACCCTCTCTTAATACAGTAAGTGGGATACTCTTGTAATCGTCGTGAATTTGTAATTTCGTATCACCTAATACATTCATATCTCCAACAGTTACTGTAATTTGCTTTTCATCAGACTCTCTAGTTGGCCCTCTTACTGAGCAATGATAAATTATCTGACTTTGAGGTGATCCCCATTGTTCTTCAGGTAATCCTTCATTTTGAGGATCTTCTTCAGGAAATAAAAATTCTCCCTGAAAAGTTGGAATAGGTACTAAACCAAGTCTATGTGCAATTACTTCATCTGAAAGAGTGTTTACTGATTCAAACGTTTCTCCTGTTTCCTCATCCTCGGTAACACCCATTTCAAATCGTACTTTGCTAATTGCCATTTTTGGGACATCAGCCATTAGTGCCCTTCTGATTGAGTTTACTTGCGCTCTATCTGTTTTTTTTAAATGTAATTTTATTCTATTTTCGTCTCTTTCTAAAACTTCTACCTGCATCTTAAATCACCTACTAATCAAACTCTTCTTCCTCTTCGCCCGCCTTTCTTTTTTGTCCCATCATGAGCGATTGGAGTTACATCTTCAATTCTAGTTATTGTAACTCCAGCGCGAGTTAATGCCCTAATTGCTGCTTGTGCACCAGGGCCCGTATTTGCGGATTTGTTTCCTCCTGCTGCACGATATTTTACTATAACTTGATTGAATTCTTTTTCTTTAAGCATATCTGCTAATTTTTCTGCTGCCCTAGTTGCTGCAAATGGGCCGCCTGAATCTTTGGAAGATTTTACAACCTGTCCTCCACTACATTTTGCAATTGTTTCAGCTCCAGTTAAATCTGTAGCGGTTAGTAAAACATTATTGAATGTTGAATAAATATTTACTATTGCTTTTCTACTCATTTAATTCACCATCACTTTTCTGCTGCAGGTTCTTCTGCTGCAGGTTCTTCTGCTGCAGGTTCTTCTGCTGCAGGTTCTTCTGCTGCA
>CAYSJV010000001.1:0-51044 GCA_964431435.1 uncultured Candidatus Poseidoniales archaeon | reverse complement strand
GGTTCTTCTTCTAATACTTCAGGCTCTTCAACTTCAATTCCTGCTATTGCCATACGAATTCTATGTTCTTCATTAGTAAGTGGTGAAGATGCTTGATACACTATCAAATCCTCTTCCTCTCTGCTTACTGGATATGATGGTATTGTTATTTTCTGATTTCCTACAGAAATATGACCATGAGTAACCATCTGTCTTGCTTGTTTCATTGAAGATGCTTTGCCTTTGTAATAAACCTGTGATTGTAATCTACGATCTAATACATTTTCAACAGTAAGTACCAATACATCATCTATTGAAGATTCATCCCCTAACATTCCTTTTCTTTGGAGTGATGTCAATAAATCTTGTTTTTCTCGTCCCCAATGATCTTCGGTGGTGTCAACTCTTCCAATCAATTTCATGGCTTGTTGCCTGTATCTTCTAAGTTGAGTTTTTGCCTTCCAAATTTCTTTCATATTCTTTAATCCATAGTTAGATTGTAAATCGTGTTCCTCGTCAATTCTAGCTTTCTTCCAAGGATGTTTTGGAGAATCGAACTTACGTCTTGCAAATTTAGGATGTCCCATCTTTTTTCACCATCTATTTTTTCTTTTGTACCCCGAGAGTTAATCCTCTACGTCCATTACTTCTTCCTCTTTGACCTCTAACTTTCTGACGGGATGCATGTCTTACTCCACGGTAAGCCTTTACTGAACGTAATCTCTCAATATCATCATTTAAAGTCATCTTAACATCCATACCAAATTGATGGACTTCATCTCCCGATTCAAGGTCCCTTTGTCTATTAAGCATCCAAAATGATTCATTTTTACCCATGATTGAAGCATAATCCTCAATTACAGATTTCAATTGATCTTGCATTTCTACAGACATATTTCCTGCAAGCATAGTATGTTCTAAATCTAATAGACCACAAATAACTGCAGAAGTTCTCATACCAATACCTTTGACTGAAGTTAATGCCGTAACTATTGGTTTTTGACCATCTATATCCGTATCTGCTATTCTGATAATGTAGGAAAAATCCTCGCCAAAGTCCTCATCCTTTGATTTTGCCATAGAGTGCACCTTATTTTTTTAGTTAGTCTACTACGTACTACCTAGAAGCACGCCACCGCCCACCCCTATTTGAAGACCACGATTATTACAGGGGCCCGTAGGGCCCAAAAAAATACCGTAAAATCGAGGTTTAGACTATTTAAACGAACATAAACACATAATCTCTGCCGATGTAGAGCAAACAAAGCCTTCTCTGCCAGAAGAATTAATTTTCAATGCGTTGTCTATTCTAGATTGAAGTATTGGATGAGTCTGTGGGTCTAATGGGGCCCTCAATTTTAATTTTGAAAAATTAAGTTTCATTGCTTTTTCAATTAATTCATCAATGTCATCTATTCCAAACATTTCAACAACTTTTCCTGAAGCAGATATGAGTTTTGACTGTTGTGGGGGAACTGTTAATTTGTCTTTATGCATTATCTTAGGCCTTCTTCCATATTTTGAAATCCATTCATAATCATTACAACCTATTTCATCTAACCATTGTTCACTTAGATTGCTCGACACTAGAGCTGAATCTAGGATTGATATCCACATGTCATTTTGTACTTTGACTGAATACTCAACCTCCCTATCAGAAATTGTAGAAATATTACCTTCAATAATAATAGACTTTTGATCTATTTCCGGCATAATTCTAACAAACCTTGAGTTGGTATCAGGTGTGGCAATTTTCCCAATCCAAACACTTAGCCGATCTATTCGACCTCTTCCTTGAGAGGTCCATTCCCATGTGTGACTAATTCCTGGAAATATGTTTTTTATTTGTTCACTTATTTCTTTAATCTGAATACCAGATAAACGAGGAGATAAATCGATAATTATCGCCACTGTTTTATCATTTTCACCGAAGTGTATTTTCCAATTATCTATTATTTTTATTGGATTGGGTTTCATTTCTTCGATTGTATGTTCTTGCATGTTATTTGGTCGTGCTGGGTCAATATGTAATAATGAAATATTGTGTCCGCTTTCAAATAACTCACTTGGTACTTTCAAACCATCTGAACAAATAATCTTGCAATGCGATAACAATTCTGTATCATCTGATAGTATGGAAGATAGATTCTCTCGTGCAAATTCTGCCCGTCTTTCATCGATTTCAATACCTACTGCTGGTATTTTGGTCACAAGTGTGTACGCACCTAGTTGAGTTGCAGAACCACATGCAGGGTCTAAAATTATCCCATCTGTTAATTCAGATTTAGATATTCTTTTTGCTCTTTCCAAAGCAATTTTCCATGGTGTAGAAATCATCTTCAATGAATTTCTAAAATCATTTCCTGCCATGCATAGCACTCTCAAATTACTTTGCTACATCGGATAACGTAAACAGTGATTCAAAATTTATTCCTGCATCTTCGAATGCCTCAGCGCCTCCTTCTTCTCTATCTAAAATTGCTATAACTGCGGTAACTTTGCATGGAGTTCCATTATTAATTCTCTCTACAGCCTTAATCGCTGAACCTCCAGTGGTTGTTACATCTTCCAAAATAACAACAGTACCTCCCCCCATCAATGAACTGCCTTCAATTCCTGCAGGATTCTTGTTCTTTCGGCCTCCCCTTCCTTTGTCACTTTTACGAACCATAAATCCAAGACGTGATGAGTTTTCTCCTGCTCCTGTTACTGCAATTGCAGTAAGGGGAACCGCACCTAATTCCAATCCACCTACGAAATTTGGTGCAAGGTTATCTAATCTTAAGTTTAGTAATTCTGATAATAAGTACGATCCTTCTGGATGCATCATCAATGGCTTCATATCAAAAAAATGCTTACTTGTTCTTCCACTTGCTAAGGTAAATTCTGGGGTTTCTGATTGCAAATATGTCAATTCTTTAACTAAACTTAACAGTCGTTTCCATTCAGGAAGTTCATCAAAACCTGAGGGGCGGGTCATGTGTCTCATGCAACTGTCTAACAACTGTTCAATAACCCTTCCTGATAAGCGGTCAAATTTATTGAATAATAATTGAGATGTTTAGTTCACGGATTGCTCATAAGGTGCCGAGTATAGTGGGAGTATGTTAGGGTGTAAATTTTGGTAGGTGAGGTCGCTGAAGTATTACTTCCTATCAATCTAGAGGCTCTTGACAAAAGTATGGATGATTATGTTAAAAACATTGAAGCAGGTGCTGAAGAAATATACAATTATGCCCTTAAAGCTAGAGAGAAAGGATTAGATCATACTGAATTGATTGAAATTCCAAGGGCTGCAGATTTGGCAAGTAGAACTGAAAAGTTGTTGATTGAATATTTGGATGGGGAGCTTATTGCTGATGAGATAAGAGAATTATTGTTAGTAAATAATAGAGAAACTACTGCTATTGAAATGTCGCAACGTATTGCACGGAGGTTCAAAGAAAAAAATATTGAAACAAAAACATGTGTAGATGTAGGTGTACGTGTAGGACTTGCAATATTGACTGAGGCTGTACTTGTTGCACCCCTAGAAGGCATAAGTGAAATCAAAATTTTGAACAATATTGATGGATCAAGTTTTGTTAGTATTCATTTCGCAGGGCCAATTAGAGCCGCGGGGGGAACTGGACAAGCATTGGCGGTTCTAATTGCGGATATGATTAGGAGAGATTTAGGAATTGGAAGATACAACCCCACTGATGCAGAGGTGGAAAGAGTCAAAGAAGAATTTGGCCTTTATAGAGTTGGATTGCAATACAAGCCTTCACCTGAAGAAATTGATGAAATCGTAAGAGCTTGTCCTGTTATGATTAATGGTGAGCAAACAGAAAAAATAGAGTGTAGTGGATATAGTGTTGTAAGAAATATCGAAGGAGCACGTATTCGAGGTGGTGTGATGCTTGTTATTGGTGAGGGGTTATGCTTGAAAGCACCAAAAATTATGACTCACACTGAAAAATTAGGAATTCCTGGGTGGGATTTTATCTCTAAATTTGCAAACAAAGGTAAAAGTGAGAAAAAATCTTCTACATCGAGAATCATAAAACCGATTACTAAATACATGAATGAAGTTGTTGCTGGGCGTCCGATTTTTGGTGACCCGGGGAAAGCTGGTGGATTTAGATTGAGGTTTGGGCGTAGTAGAACTTCAGGTTTGGCAGCAGCAAGTATCAACCCTGCAAGTATGTCTGTCATGGATGATTTTATTACAATAGGTACTCAATTAAAAATCGAAAGACCTGGGAAAGCAACTGCGATTACTCCCTGTGATGAAGTTGAAGGCCCTTGGATATTGATGGATGATGGCGCATTTTTTAGAGTCGATTCTCGACCTTTGATGGATAAAGTTCGTACAAATATCACCAAAATATGGGATAATGGGGAGATATTGTTTGGGTTTGGTGAATTTCTTGAAAATAACAAAAATCTAGTTCCGGTGGGTTATTCAATAGATTGGTGGGTAAGTGAATTATTTGAAAAAATAAAACTCAAAAGTAACTTGGAAAAATTTGTATCAATATGTGGCCTAGAGATGGAAGAATTACCGAGTATGGAAATCCCTGAAACTAATAATACAAATGGTGGAAATAATGATCTAAATGCAAAGTTATCAATCAAATGGAATAAGTTCCTACGAAGAAATAATATTAATTGGGGAATTGCAAAAGCACTCGCACTTGAATTAAACCTATCATTACCCCCTCCTCATAACCCTTGGTGGTCTGACCTTCCCCTAGAATGGATTCCGAACTTAGTAGAAGTTTTATCATATTCAGTGATTGTAGAAAGTGATGATACATCTGATCAATATGTTGGTACAATGCCAAATAACCAAAAATTGTGGTTGTGCATTAAAAAAGAATTTTTTGATAAAACCATTAATGAACTTCCCCCCATCATATTTGAAGAAGTAGAGGGAAATGATGAATACATCAATAATTTTGGTTTTATTAAAACTGCAATTATGCTTTTGGGAATGAAGCATCACCATAATTCAAATGGAGATATATTAATCACTGCTGGTTGGGAATCGTTACTAGAAGGATTAAATTTTCAGTTCAAAAATGAAGTTGATTTCATTCCAAATAATAATTCAGACATAATATCAATTACCTATGAAAAAATAGCGCAATTATCTGATTCAAAAAAATTAATTGATCACGAAAAGATAAGAAAACAAAGTATAAATGAAAAAAGAAGAGTTGAAAAAATCCGTGCAGAGACCGAAGCTCGACAAAAAGGATTATCAATATCAGATACTGAAAAGGCAGGTAAAGTTGCAATGGAAATCATTGAAGATGAAGGGCCTGATGATATAGAAGGTCTTGAAAAATCGGTTGAATTAAGAGATGAATATATAATAAATAAAGCACTATGTGTTATTAGAGAATCTAGTGAAATTAGATGGGAGAATTCTGTATCTACAAGAATTGGATGTAGAATGGGAAGACCTGAAAAGGCCGCAGAAAGAAAGATGAAAACAGCAATAAATTCATTGTTCCCAATTGGAGAATATGGAGGACCTCAACGACTAATGAGTGTTGCTGCATCAAAGAATCCTAGGATTAATTTGGGGGTTAGAGTGTGTTCTAAATGCAATACTGAATGCCCTCATATACGGTGTAATCATATCTATGAAGATGATACTGGAACTAAAAATGAGTGTAAAGGAAAAACAATAGGAAAAGAACCTGAAGGTAGTAATTCTTACAGAAGAAGTAATTCAAAAATGTATACTATAAAGTTAGATGCTGAAATGGAAAAGGCAAGGAAATCTCTTGGTTTAGAGCGGTTACCTAAAAAAATAAAATGTCAAAAGAAAATAACATCAAAATCTAAGACGCCTGAATCAATAAATAAAGGTATATTAAGAGCAAAACATGAATTGCCAGTATACAAAGACGGAACTATTAGGTTTGATATGAGTGATGTGCCATTAACCCATTTTTCACCTAGAGAAATCAATGTTAAATGGCAGAAACTGAGAGACTTGGGGTATACTCATGACATTAATGGAGACTTGTTGGAATCCGATAGGCAAATGCTTGAATTATATCCACAAGATTTTGTTGTCAGTGAAAATTGTGCAGAATTTATGGTTCGAGTGGGTAATTATGTAGATGAATTATTAGAAAGGCATTATGATATGGAGAAATGGTATCATTTTAGTTCAAAAGAAGATTTGATAGGGCACCTAATCATTGCTCTAGCTCCACATACAAGTGGGGGTGTATTAGGTAGAATAATCGGTTGGGCAAATTGTTCGGGGGGCTATGCACACCCCCTATTCCATGCTGCAAAAAGAAGAAATTGTGATGGAGATGAAGATTGTGTTATGATGTTAATGGATGGACTGTTAAATTTTTCAAGAAAATTACTTCCAGCAGGTAGGGGTGGTTTGATGGATGCACCATTAGTTCTAACAACCAGAATAAATCCTAATGAAGTTGATAAAGAGGCTTTGAACGTTGATGCTGCTTGGTATTATTCGCCAAAACTCTATTTTGCAGCAAAAGAAATGAAAAATCCAAAAGAAATTATGAATGAGATAGATATTGTAAATCATCGCAAAGAAAATGTCACAGCATTGAGAGGATATGGCTTTTCTCATTTTACTAACAAATTGGATACTGGGCCAGAATTATCTGCTTACAAAACCCTAGATACAATGGTTGACAAAATGAATGGACAATTATCACTTGGTCATAGAATTAGAGCAGTTGATGCAAGAAATGTTGCAACTACTGTAGTTCGGTCCCATTTTTTGCCTGATTTAAGAGGGAACCTACAAGCCTTCACAAAACAAAAAATAAGATGTACAAAATGTAATCAGACTTACAGAAGAATGCCTATTGCTGGAAAATGTATACAAGTGCATAATCGAGAAGTCGCTGAAGCAAATATTAGCGGAGGGGGAGGGAATAGAATTCAAAGATGTAGTGGTAATTTGGCATTAACAGTCAGTGAAGGAGCTGTTAGAAAATACATAAAAGTAATGAAGCATATTCAAGAAGAATATGGTCTTGATAATTATACCAATCAAAATGTAAAATGGCTAATTGATAGTACAGATAGTTTATTCAATAATGATAGAGCGAAACAAATGTCCCTTTCAGACTTTTTGTAATCATTTCTTCCTCTTCATTTGATCATATAAATCAGAGACAGTTTGTATGCTTTTATCTATTGTTGCCTTACCACCCAAACCCTTTGTTGTACCATCTCCGAGGGATTCTTGATCAGACTCTTGTACGGATGCTTTTTTCTCTTCTAAAATCTTTTTTTCTTCCTTCTTCTTGGCTTCTTCTGCAAGACGGCGCATTTCATCTTCATAGGCGCGACGTGATTGTTCTTGTTCATCAGAAAGATTTGATTTAGAATCGAAATCATGCACCTCTGCATTATTATCTGAATTTACAATTTCTTTAGATTCCCAATCACTAGACTTTTGTCCCTTTTTAGTACGCTTGAAAGATATTTCATTTATCACGAATAAAAACCCAATAATATTAGCAATTATATATCCCTCAATTACAAATGATTTGAATATCCAGAATTTGAATTCCATATCTACATTAATGTAACCTTCACCTTCAGGGAGTATCGTATTGATTGTGTAAGGACCAGGTTTTAGATGAGTACTATATGTCAAGCATTCTTCAGATGATGCATTGACTGAACCGTTCCAAGAATGTACAATTGAGCCATATGAATCCCTTAATTCCCAACTTACGGGCACTGAATTTGTTCTATTTTCAATACGATCTGTGAAGGTGCATGATACTTCAAATTGTACCGATTTTCCAGCACCTAACATATCTGGTACGTCAAAAGGATGTGATGGTATAACTGCCAAACCAGAGCGTTGAACTTCATTTGTAGAACCAACATTATGTTGAATTGTCCATATTGAATTCAATGAGAGCCATATCAAAATTAACCAAGTTAATCTGAATGCTTTGTTTTTCTCTTTTTTCTTTGATTTAGAATTCCTTTTTGCTTCAACCTCTGCGTCTATTTCTGGTTGCATAATTATACCTTCACAAATCCAAGATGTTTCAAAATTTTATTCATCCACTTTAATTTCCTAATTTTTAATTTTTGGTCTGTTATTCCACTCCACCTTCCAACAAAATCAGAATTAAAACCAACCAACGATATTTCTGATCTGTCAACGCCCATGTAAATCAAAGTACAAATTGCCCTGTCTCCGTCTGTAAAGCCCCCTGGATTAATTGTGTGAGGGATGATATTTGGTAATTGGTGTGTGATGACAATATTTGGTATGTTTTTATGATTAATATTCCCCCAATAATCCAAGAAATTGTTCCAGGATTTGATATTATCTGCATGTGCATGCAACAAAAATGTTGTTTGAGATACTCCTTGAGATAATATCTCAGGAATACCATCACAATCACTAGAAATAAATAAAATTGAATTCAAAGCGATCTCATTGTAGTTTTCAGATAATTCATTTAAAACTCCAATACTGCCATCTGCAATCACCAACATTTTGCCATCTAAGATAGATTGCATTATGGAATCTGGTGTGGCTGCTGCACCCACTACTGTAATCCCTTTTTTTCTTGATGATATTACAGATGCGAATAAGCCATTCAGTACTTTCTTACGGTTCTCATTTCCCCAAACCCTTATGTCTATAGTTTCAAGTCGTTTCAGCAATAATTCTAAACTATATTTATCGTCATTAACATCCCAATTAAAATCCTTACGAATCATGTCTTGTACTCTAATTAACCAAGGATCGATAGTCGCTTCCACGTCTATGCGACGCGGTGCTTCTACATGTCAATGACGCGCGATGTTTCAATAACCGCGACTCAATACGTGTTCACGATGCCCATACCAAATAGTGCTCCTGAGATTAATGAGAAGGCCACATTGGCACGTTATCCATTCCTACCTCAAGCAAAACCTTGGTTTAGTGAATTAATACAAAGAAATAATTTCGAAATTGATGACCTTATCGAAGGTGAGCGGATGCAAAGATCTAGAGAAAGAGGAAGATTGAGATTAGTGGAAGCGATTACACATGAAGGGGGAGTAGGCGCTACAAACGCAGATATTCATACAGAAGAAGGTATTGAAATTGAAGCGTTTTCCTACTATTACTCTAGATTTGTTGTTTGTGCATCAACCAATGATGTGATGATTTCAAGATGGGCACAAGCAGAAGCAGAAAGAGCGCAGCATCTTCTGGAAATTGATGAACAGAGCTTACCTTTGATTGCTCAAACATATTTGACAAACATAGATTGGGAGTCTGAAGAGGGAACTATATTCAAAATCGGCTTAAGTGATTTCATTGAATTATCTCCTAAAATAACAGGAGCCAGGTGGAGATTAGCGAATCAAGATATCAAAAAAGGATGGATTAAATTAAATGATGAACAAAATTATTCGAGTAGAAAAAAGCTCTCAAGGTTGTTAAGGGAAAGAATAAAACAAGAAATTCTTAAAGATGCAAATGAAATTTCTGCAAAAATCACAGATGATATTAAATTAAAATTGGAGAATATTATTGAAACTATGGGTGCCGAAATAAACAAGATATCTAGCGAAAAACTTGATCTTTCAGGAATAAATAGAGATGATTGGCCTCCTTGCATGAAACGCGCAGTTTTGGAACTGTCTAACGGTGTAAATGTAAATCATTATGGTAGATTATTTCTCGCTTCTATGGCACAAACAATTAATATCTCAAAAGAAGAGTGTGTTAATTTTTTCAAAAATGCTCCCGATTTTAGCGCTGAAACCACTGCATATCAGGTGAACAATATTTACGAAACGGGATATACTCCTGCTAATTGTTCCAAATTGAAAATTAATGCATGCTGCGCAGTGAGTCCGGGTGATGATAGTTTGTGTGATCAAGAATGGATGACGCATCCGTTAAAATATCTGAAGGCAAAACAAAAAAATTAGTTTTGAAGTGTAACTTATCTGAGTTAGGATGTCTTAAAGTGTGCTAAATTAACGGAAATTTTCATCAATTAAGAAAAGTATTGATGAAGGGTAGGCTCACCTCAGGAAATCGACGAATGGGTAAGGAACATGGCAAGAACACTAGTTATTTCAGTTGATAGAGATAATGATTTAGGTATAAAAGCCGGAATTAGAGGACCTGTTGTGGGTAGGAAAAAAGTCCTTACAGCAGCTCTAAGACTTGGAATTGCTGACCCTGAAGAAAGTGATACTAATGCTATATTAGGAGCATTAAATCAACATGATAATCTTGCAGATTCTACAGAGGGAAATGATGAAGTAGAAATTGCAATTTTAACTGGTGATGAAAAAGTGGGGGCGAAAAGCGACCGTATAATTTCTGCTCAATTAGAAGAAGTTGTTCATGAATTCCAGCCTGATCTTGCAATAGTCGTAACTGATGGCGCTGAGGATGAGTCTGTTCTACCAATTATTCAAAGTCAAGTTAGGGTAGAACATGTAAAGAAAATAATAGTAAAGCAATCAAAAGGTATTGAGGGTACTTATTACTACATTGTAAAAATACTTGAAGATCCAAAATGGAGAGCAAAAATGTTAACACCAATCTCAGCCTTTTTGATGATTATTGGGTTGGGCATCATTCTTTGGGGCAACGGTGGAGAGTTATTGATGGGTGGGTTGCCTCTTATTGCAGGGCTATACCTATTAGCCAAAGGTTTAGGATTTGATGATAATGTTGCTAGAGTGATTAATGATATGCGGGATAACGTAGATGCTGCTTTATTTAGTTCTATAATGTGGCTTGGAGGAATTTTTGCATTAGTTTTCGCTGTTGCTCAAAGTTGGGCTGAATATTCGGATCTTAAGGGCCTAAGTGATGTCCCCGGAACTGCATTATTGTTAACACAAGTAGCACATGAATCATTACTGTGGATTATAATTTCGTTTTTATTATTTACAGGCGGTCTTTTACTTCTCAGATTAAAGAGAGGGTCATTTAGTGGTCGAGCGGTTATTGTTGCTGCATTTGGTATGGTTGTATATTCATTTTTAGATGCTGCATTAACAATACTTGAAGAAACAATAACTGGAAGTTATACATGGTCTGTGAATCAAATATTACAAGATATTTCTAAACCAATGTTTTGGGCAGTTATATTGTGGGTAGTTCTAGCAGTAGTTAGAAGTCTAAGAGAAAGGCAAACTTCCGGAAGTAAATATTGGGGAATATAATAATTTCAATTTGTAAAAACATTTTCGCTATCGCAATTTGGACATTTTACTTTTATTGGCCGTATAGATGGAATACCTAGTGGTGAATTACACTGTGGACAAAGTATTGCTTGTTGAATTTCGGTTTGCCTGCGTTGTCCATCGTGGCTAGGATCATATTTTGCCCTAAATTGTTGTGGATTGTTTATGTAAGTTGGAGAACCAGCTCCAGTTTGCATAGGTTCTGAAAATCTAGCCTCTTCCTCTTGCTCAACCACAGTTGGAGCAGAAATTTCCCCTTTTTGATATGCTGAAATCTGTCTTTCAATATCCTCTGCGGAGATTCCATGCTGTCTGGATATCAAATCTATTGCCAACATTTTGTCATATTCATCCATAGCAGCAAGTTTCCCCAATTCAGCAGCAGATAGTTGGCCCATGCACATAGGACACAGTCGGATGATTTCAATATTCAGCACAAATGATTAGTAGAAATTCAATAGTGTGAATCTAATCGGAGATTCATGATAGGAGCGCATATTATTATTTCTGCTATATTTGCAGGAGTTGTTGCAATTGCTGTAACAGTTGCTATCGAACGCTTAGGAGGTGTAAAAGGAGGTATTTTAGGAACTATGCCTAGTACAATTGTTCCGGCTGCAATTGGTATTTGGTTGGTTACATTGGATAATGTAGATGATTTTCATCGAGCTATGGGAATTGTTCCTTTAGGTTTAATCTTAAATGCGGGTTTCCTATGGCTGTGGAGAATAATTCCAAAATATATCCCAAAGTTTCAATTGGGTTTTAGGCTCGCTTTGATAGCATTCATATCTCTCTCGATTTGGGTTATTGCTGCAATAATTTCAATAATCTTTTCAAATTTTGTCTTAGAAAAGGGATTTCATCCCTTAATGATTGGAATTATTGGACAAATAATTGGAATTATAATTGGAATTTTGGCGTGTTTAAAGCCTTTTGAGGCTCCCAAGGGGCGTCACAAAGTGGGACCTTTGACATTATTTGTACGTGGTTTGGCTGCAGGGTGTGCAATAGGGGTTGCGGTACTCTTAGCAGATCTTGGAAATCCGTTGGCAAGCGGTGTTGCAAGCATATTTCCAGCAATATTTACCACAAGTATGGTTGCATTATGGATATCTCAGGGAGAGGCTGTTCCGGCTGGTGCAGTAGGTCCGATGATGCTAGGAGCAATGTCAGTTTCATCTTGTGCTCTATTCTATGCAATATTGTTTCCAATGCTAGGCCAAAGTGTAATCGGATTAATTATTGCCACAATATTGGGGTGGATTTTAGCAGTAATTATAATCACAATACCAAGTTGGTATTGGTTGTCTTCAAAGAAAGAAATAGTGCTATAATATTGGTTTAGAGGGGCCCCAGAGGGTGCCCGGGGATATCCCTACTCTTACTGATATACTCTACGCGCAAATAAATATACATGAGCACAGGAAGCCAGAAACAGGCAAGATTAGACCGACTAAAGAATGAAATTGTGGTATATGTAAAGACAAATCCAAACTGCAGCGCGGCGTCGATTGTTGATTACTTATGCAACGAAAAGAAAATGAGAAATCATGGATTAACTGCACGAAAAATCGGCTTTTTCATACCGAGACATTGTAAAGAGATCGATTATCACCTTGATTCCTCTACCGGAAAGCGGTTATACATCCTCGTAGAGTGAATTTTACACAATTTTACATTTATAAGAATGCAAAAGAGTGCAAACCCTTTGAAATAATGGCTTTTACGGGCACCAATGGAAGAGATTGCTAAATTAGCAAATGCGCACTCATTATGGCCAATTTGGTCCAATAGTGAAGAGTTTGAGGGTGAAGTTCCAGAAATACCTGAAAAAAGTGAATATGCTTGGGTGTTAATAACTAATAATCACCCAAAAAGTATTGATAATCAACTAGATAAGTTATTGAATCAGCTTGGCTCTAAATGGTTGATTAGTGATAATTACACTGTTGATGAAAAGAAAGGACCAGTATACATTGACAGGGGGGCAATACTTGGTCCTGGTTTACACTTCGAAGGCCCTTGCTATATTGGACCTAATGCAACTGTTAGACATGGTGCATATGTCAGGCCCTATTCCTGGATTTGTAGTGGTGCAGTTGTTGGTCATGCAAGTGAAGTAAAAAGATCATTACTTCTACCAAATGCTAAAGCTCCACATTTCAATTATGTGGGTGACTCAGTGTTAGGATCAAATGTAAATTTAGGAGCTGGATGTAAAATTTCAAATTTAAGGCTTGATGGGAAAGAAGTAAATGTACGCATGGGCGAACACAAAATGAGTTCTGGGGTACGTAAATTTGGAGCATTATTAGGAGATTCAGTGGAAATCGGGTGCAATGTAGTAACAAACCCTGGTGTAATCATGGGTTGCGGTAGTTCAGTTTCCCCGAATATTACTGTGACTGGAATTTACCCTGAAAATACAAAACTACGTTAGGGTGTAATAATGAGTACACTTAGACTGTTCGGAACTGATGGGATTAGAGGAGAAGTTGCAAAATCTGAAGATGATAATTTATCATCGTTGAATACACTCTGTGATAAGCGTTTAATTACCCCCATGGTAATGGCAATAGTTGGGTATTCTTGTGGAAGTATATTAAAGAAAACTAACTTGATTGAAGAGCCTCGAAATACTGAAAGTTATGTTCCAAGAGTTGTTATTGGGTGGGATCGAAGACCTAGTAATTCTGCCCTTGTAAATGGGCTGTCTTTTGGGCTAAAAAAAGCAGGTTGTAAGATATGTTGGGCGGGTGAAGTTCCTACACCTGGATTGCAATATTGTGTTCTCTCTTCGGATTTTGATGCTGGTTTTATGATAACTGCTAGCCATAACCCATATACTGATTCGGGTGTGAAGTTATTTGATAGTCATGGGTACAAATCTATGCCACCGATTGAAGATATTATTTCTGAATTGGCGTGGAATATAGCCAAAGAAAACAAAATAACCTTAGATGAAAATATAATTGTCAATCCTGATGAACTGATTGATGGAATCGATCTTTACAAATCAGCATTAACTAATAGGCTGGAAGATATTGAAGAAACGAATGGTGGAAAAATTGAACAATATTATAGAAATAATACACAAAAAAATATATTTTATCTTGATTCATCTGGTGGTTCTGCTACAGATTGGTTAGCAGATATATTGGGGCAATTGGGCCTAAATGTATGCGAAGTTTCGAATAGAGAAACTCCTCTAAATCAATCATGTGGCGCAGGGGATTTCTCTCCAACTAGTTCGTGGAAATGGAGAGAATTATTAAATGAAAAAACTGAACATTCTCTTTTGGTTAGGATAAGAAAAGATGTTGCGATGAATGGTGGTATTTCTCCTTGGTCGCCCGGTCAACTTATTGGTGCTGCACTTGATGGAGATGGAGATAGATGCTTGCTATTTGAAGCAACAAATGATGGAATGAAAATAGTTAATGGGGACCAAATTACTGATGAAATATTAAGATCCATATATTTTACATCCTCTGAAAGAAATTGGGATGTTGCTTGCACAATAGAGGCGGACATGGGTCTTACCGCATCTATGGCGAGATTTTCACCCAAAATTGCAGTTATAGAAACAGCAGTAGGCGATCGCTGGTTAAGCACAGCTTTACGAGCAAAAACTGAAGGGAGATTCTTGTGGGGAAAGAAACAACCTGCATGCATGGGCTGTGAAGATTCAGGACACATTGTATTACCAATAAAGCATCCTCATCTCGACAATTATTGGAGTTTAGTAGGAGATGGAATTGTAACATTGTTATCAGTTCTTTCGGCGAGAATTGTTATCAATAATAATGAAGATATTTCACCTACATATGAAAAAGGTTGGAAGAAACGTGTAAGTGTCAAGGATACTGATAGAAAGAAATGGGATGGTAAAAATGAATTGGCGGAAAAAGTTTTTTCTTTGGTTGAGAATAACTTAGGGCATAACATTGCAAATTTGAAAAAAGAAAACATTCATGGAGAAAATAACTTGTTGATGATTAAAGGTGTGCTCAATAATTGTCCGATAAGTGTTGGCATTAGAAATTCGGGTACTGAAGCAAAGACATCAATTTCAATTAGGGCTGCACCAAATATGGCTGAAACTGATTTACTAAAATTGGATGTATTAATTCAAGACATTTACAATATATTAGAATCATCTCTTTGTACTTAATCTAATTTTTTGAAAGGACAGATTCGTATTTTTGCCCTAGCCAAGTAACTATTCCTAACACTATTCCAGTAGATATTAGCATTGTCAATCCCATTAATGGTTGTAACAATGTATTAATCAATACAAATATAGATACAAGCCATGCTGCAACCAAATCAAGTGCACCCCAAACTCGTAAACTCCTTCTGTTTTGTAAAACACCCGTAACCCAGACACTCAATGATAGTGCTAGAATACTAATTACTAACCAAGAATTAATTGTTCCTGAAATAATAATACAACCTGGAATTATCAATAAATGTGAATCCCAAATCCAGCAACTACTCCATGGAATTTGTTTCTTTGAGACCGATATTGCTAGACCTATTAATGAAATAATACCAGTTAACAGAACTATCCATCCATATGTCTCATCAATGAGGGGGATCCATGATGATGTTGATGAAATTGCAATCATCAAAATGGGCAATGAAATACAAACTACACCTGGTTGTTGCCACTGTCTAGCCCTAATTATACTCATTACAATAGCAATAATTGCTGCTGGCCCCCAAGAAACAATTGCTATCATTACTATCCATATCGATCTACCCATTACTCCTCTGTGATCTGATAAATTTCTATTTATCCTTACGTGTTCAATCCAATCCCAAGCTATGGCTGCGCCACATAATACCACTTCAAAGACCACCCATGGTAAAGTCCAATCCATAAAATTGTAAGAGAATGGATCTACATCAAAAGGTGTTCCAACCGCCCCCGATAAGAAGAACGCTACTAATCTAGTTGAAACCAACCCATAAAGAAGCCATTCTAATGCAGAGGGTATTCTAAGTGCCAAATCATCTCTACCGACTAATGCAAAGAAAGAAAATATCAAAAGAAAGACTGTCAAAACTAATAGAGATAGTTGTTCTTCTACTAAAGGTGCATGTAATCTTCCAAGTAAATATACAAATGATAATCCCATAATAGTTGCAGCAATGGGAAATTCTATACCCAAAATGTCGGGCATTCTAAGTTTTAATGAATTTGCTCTCCATCTGGAAAGAGACACAAATACCAAAGAAGTGATTCCTGCGAGAACTAACATACCATCTGAATTATCACTTGCAAAACTAAAATATCCTGTATAAGCAAAAATACCTAATATGAATGTTAATACAATTACAGGTCTATGATGAATATCCCCTACAAGTAAATCATCTGAACCAGTCGAGCCACTTCTCTTGCGTCTTTTTTGTTGTTTTTCCAAAAGTTGTATTAATTCGGGGTCTATAACTTTCAAATTACCTCTAGTAGCAGAAATAGCACCACCCGAACTATCTTGTTCAGTCATAGCAGCGGATGCATCTTTATCACTTGCATAATGGTATGTGATTTTACCTTCATCAGATGAAGCAATACTATTTACATCACCGCCAGCAGATAAAAACTCTGTGACAAGTTGCTTTGTTCTTATTCTTTCCAAACGTTCTTCTTTACGTGCAACACTCATGATTCCAGAACGTATCTCTCCTTGTGCAGCTAACCAACCTCCACTACAAATAAACAAGATAAAAGAGGCAATAACTGCGTAACCATTGATATTTCCTGCTGCAACTAATAAAGCAACTATCATAATCATTGCTGCTATCGCTGGTTGTAACAATTTCTCATACAAATGTGCCCTTGGTAAATATGCTAACATTCCCAATGTAGATAATATTACGAATGACCACATAGAATATAATTCATCAGGCCACCAGCGGTCTTCAATTAACATATTACCTGATTCACGAAGATTAAAGATTACAATTGAAGCTGCAATAAATCCTAATAATAAAGAGATAATTCTTTCTTCAGATTCAATATTTGGGGAACGTAAAAGGGGTATAGTTCCTGCAACTACTATTATTGGCCAAGCAATATCTAATCCAAATTTCATCTGTGCTAAAAGAGTGGTAATACCTATACCAATTAACAAGTATCTAGGATTTGATTGATGAGAGTCTTGCACTTCTGCAAATACGTGCATAAGATAAAGAATCAAAAGACCAAAGACCAACCCTTCTCCGGGTAATCCTCCATTTCTAGCAGCGGCTAACCATCCTATAAGCGCCAGAATGTAACCAATATTCCATAATTTTAACATTCCTGAATCTCTTAATCTCGTTCCAATTTCAGATAAACCCAACAATCTAGCGGCAAGATTTACACCAGTATTTCCTAGTAATTTATTTACAGGATATTGCATAACCGTCATGAGTATTAAAAATAGAGAAAAATACCATTGATCCAAAGTTATGGAAATAATGCTCTGTCCAATAATCCTAGTGCTTGCATCGATCCCAAACAAAAATATCCAAAACCAAGGGGCAATTATTGAAACTCCAGCTAAACTTGGTGAATTTCTAAGAATTGCTAAGGTAGCTGTGCCCATAAACAAAAGTACTAATGCACTCAACAAAAATAAACCATGATCTCCTTCTTCATTTGCAGGGATTAATATCGTAAGTAATAAACAAATCAGTAAACTTCCTGTCCAAAGAACGATATCGCTAACTGATGATTGATGTTTGAGTAAAGTTACAGTAATTAAGCCTGCAGAAAGAATTGAAAATAATCCATATGATGAGAGGTGTGGAATTTGTATACTAGATGTTTCCATTACAATTAGAAGTAAGACAATAACGGGGGCTGGTGCAAAAAGAGTAGGAGTTAATTCCTTAATAGTGACATTTCGTACACTAAGGTAGGAACCTCCAAATGCTGCTAGTAAGAACAAAACCTGTGCTAGAGCATAACCTGTTTCCAATCTATAAGCAATGATGCTCATCAGCGCCCCTACCAATCCTAATCCCACAGAAACACTCCATAACCCTGGTTTTCCAAGCCCAAGTACTGAGAAACCTTTTGAAAACCAATTATCTTCAGAAGAAAACCTTGTTGCCATTATTGCATTGAGTGTGTTTACCATTGCAAATAATATAAACAATAACAATGGATCAGAAAAACCCAGAATTTTCAATGCACCAATTTCCCAACCCGAAGAAAGCGCATGCATACCAATCCAAAAGTTACTAGCAGCAATTCCTAAACTTGCTAAATTTCCAGAACTCCGATGCCATGCCAAACTATGCAACAAACTCGTTGCTATAATTATCATAAATGCAACTGCATATTCGCTATTAATTCCTACTGACGATGTGCCTGCACCTGCTCCAGACGCCACTGCAAGAAGAACTAATGTTGCCTGTGCAGCAATTGCATCTACATCATACCAATATGAAATAAAAATATTCAAACAAACCAATAATAATAACATTACTCCAAGCAAGATATTCTCATCAAATCCTTGAATATCTAACCAACCCCAATGATGAAAATCAATTACCAATCCATAAAGTAATTTCATGGAAATAATAACCCAAGTTACACCTAACAAATTCATACTCTTATTTGGAATCCATCTGTTTCCAAGATAAAAACCAAAACTAGCTAAAGAGAGAAGCCCCAATGTTGCCAAAAGTGGAGGTAAATACAATCCCACCAATAACCCAATTAAACTGTAAACTACTATCATCGAAATCATTAGACCCCAATGTAATCGCTTTTCTCCAGTAACTGCTAATTCTGTAATTGAATCCGGTTCTGGTGCATTAAGTACAGTACCATCTTCTGAAATTGCCCCCGGCAAAGTTGAGTCGCTTTTCTGATCAGGAGATTCGAACGGGCTACTTATGTCCCCCATCGCTATATCTTTTTCCTTTTTTTCAGTAATGAAGGGGTTTGGTTTTGCTTTTGATTCGTCCTTAATCAAAAAATCTGATATGTCTAATCCAGCACCTAATTCAAATTTTTGACGTCGTATTATTTCGTCACTATCTTCGGTGGACACTTCGTTAGAATCCTCCTCCATAATTGTAGGACGTCATTCTACTGCTTGAATATGACCGATGTGCTACATCATAATTTGTTATTTGTAATACTAATTACCTATCGCATCACTAAAAAGTGTGGTTTATTATCCGCAATGAGTATAGACAAGTTCCATTTGGCCCTAACAAGGGAACTCTGAAAATAACCATATGGGGGGAAAAATGGTGGGCTTAGAATTGTTTCAATACAATGGAAAGATTCATCTGAATCTATCAACTGAAGATTTGATAAATATCGCTGAATCAGTCGGAGAGGGGATTTTTAGTGCTCATAAAGCACTTGTGACTGATACGGGGGGGAGAACAGGGCGATCCCCTAATGACCGGTTTATTGTGGATGATTCTGCAAGTAAAGAAAATATTCATTGGGGCCAAACAAATGTTTCTATATCTGCAGAAATTTTTGATTCATTAAAAAATAAAATAGTAACTTTTCTTTCAGAACAAGAACAACTCTTTATCCAAGAATTATACTGTGGAGCTGAAGAAAATCAAAAATTATCTTTGAAGGTGATTACCCAAACAGCATGGCACTCGGCATTTGCACGTAACATGTTTATTCGACCCAATGCTGATGAACTAGAATCTCATTCAGCACAATTTACAATATTACATGCTCCTGACTTTCGTGCTATACCTGAAGAAGATGGTACAAATTCTGACGCATTTGTAATGATAAATTTAGAACAAAAAGTCGTCATTATCGGTGGTACAGAATACGCTGGTGAAATTAAAAAATCTATTTTTAGTGTGATGAATTATTTGTTACCATTAGAAGGTGTCTTACCCATGCACTGTAGTGCAAATACAACTGGAGAGAATACTGCAGTTTTCTTTGGGTTATCTGGTACAGGGAAAACGACATTATCTGCTGATCAAAATAGAATGTTGATTGGGGATGATGAACATGGTTGGGGACTTAATGGTGTTTTCAATTTTGAAGGGGGTTGTTATGCAAAATTGATTGATTTATCTGAAGATGATGAACCTGTAATATTCTCTACCACGAGAAAATTTGGAAGTATATTAGAAAACGTAGTTTTAGATGAAGAGGGAGTTGCTGATTTTTCAAATGGTTCAAAGACAGAAAATACCAGAGGTTCTTATCCATTAGAATTTATTGAGAATCGAACTGATGATTCGAAAGGAGGTCATCCACAAAATGTGATTTTTTTAACCTGTGACGCTTTTGGTGTATTGCCCCCAATTAGTAAATTAACTCCTGCACAAGCAGCATATCATTTTATTTCGGGTTATACTGCAAAAGTTGCTGGTACAGAAGTTGGAATTAAAGAGCCAGTGGCAACGTTTTCTGCCTGTTTTGGTGAACCGTTTATGCCAATGCATCCAGGTGTTTATGCTAATTTACTTTCAGGAAAAATGAAAGAACACAGTTCACAATGCTGGCTAATTAATACTGGTTGGTCTGGTGGATCTTATGGTATTGGTAAAAGAATGAAAATCACATACACGAGAGCAATGTTAAATGCTGCATTAGATGGTAAATTAAATGATGTAGGATTTGTTAAAGATTCTAGATTTGGTTTTATGGTACCTACATCATGTCCTGATGTCCCAACAGATGTACTGTGGCCAAGAGATACTTGGAGTAATAAAGAAGAATATGATAAATTAGCAAACAAATTAGTTGAAATGTTTAACTCAAATTTTGAGCAATACCTCGATGGAGTGGATGAAGCAATAAAATTAGTAACACCAAAATTGGTGAATTAGCATAAATTGCTAAAATTGGTCAAATATACGTTGAGATTATCATTACGTACAGGTTGGCAGTAATTGTATGAGCGGAATCTGGCTAAGTGGAAATAGAGCTTCTGACGAAGGCGGATGGTTCGATTTCATAGATTTACGTAATAGAAGAGTAATCTTTGCATTCGATATTGCAGCCATAGTAGTTGTAATTTTATTAGTAATTTCTGGGGCCTGGATTGGTATTGATGCTAACGAATTTGTAGATAAATTAAATTCTTCAGAACAACCTATTGAATCTAATGAGGATAATAGCATACAGAAAATAGATGGACGGTGGCCGTGGGAAGCAAAGTTACTTCTTGATACTTGCACACCACTGAATGGTACTTGGCAAATGCCTGAAACATTAGCGAATCAAGATGAAGTATTTTGGTATCCTGGAGAAGTTGAATGTGTGTGGGAACACCAAGGTATAGGAGATAGAGCTGTGATTGCAATAAGAAATGCAGCAGACTCCAACCAAGAGTTTGTGGTTAATCTATCTTCAGAGGCCATTGGGTTTGGCAGTACAGGGGATACTGTAAGTGTAGAAGCAAACGAATCTAATTTGGTTTCTCTTGTGCTAAATAGTGAACCTGAAGATGAGGTGATTTATGCAACTATAGTATCTACACTAGATCCAAATGCTTCAATTCAATTAAAAATTACAATTATTGCAGGAGCTGAACAAAAAAACGCACACGTTTACGAAGGTCAACGGCTCAATGTCCATTATCGAGTATATATTTATGATACTGGTGAATTATTAGACGAATCTGCTTGTATCACGCCGGCACACGAACAAGATTTACCTGTTACTGCTGGAAATGATGGAAACTACATCCTAGGTTTTGGTTGGGGTCAAGTTGGATTAGATGCAGATTTTGTTCAACGTGGTTTAGCTGGTGATGGTACAACTCATACTGTTCTATTGCCTCCTGATTTGGCTTATAAAAATAGAGATGATAGACCAGAGGCAAACAATCAGTGGTTACAATTTGAATTAACGGTTAATCGCCTGTACGTATAATTGAATATCGAGGTCAATCTCAAAAACCCCCTTGTATTGGAATATACATGGTAGACGTATTGATGAAAACAAGCGAAGGCGATATTGAAATGAAATTATATAATGATGAGTGTCCAGATACTGTGGCTAACTTCCTCAGACTTGTAGATGATAGATACTATGATGGGCTTCATTTTCATCGAGTAATATCAAATTTTATGTTACAAGGAGGTTGTCCTAATTCTAAAGACCCAAATAGTCCAATGGCAGGTACAGGTAATCCTGGCTGGAAGATCAAATGCGAACATTCGGCTTTAGCAAAAAGACATAGTAGACCTGGATTACTTTCGATGGCAAATGCTGGACCGAACACTGGGGGAAGTCAATTTTTCCTAACAACTGTAGAGTGTCCTTGGTTAGATGGTAAACATGCGATTTTTGGAGAGGTAACAAACGGCATGGATGTAGTAACTAAAATTGAAAATTGTCAGAAAGGGCCGGGGGATAGGCCTGTTGCTCCTCAGCAAATAATTAGTGTTTCGAGAATGTGAATTCAATAAACTGCGTACTAATAATTAAATGTAGGAATAATATAATTTATTAATAATGAATTATAGGGCCCTCCATGTCCAGTAAGGGAAGGCCCAAAACCCATGATGCGCGAATAGTCAGTGTTTCAATGCCATCTGAAGTGTTGAATTCTATGGAAAATATCGGCGATGTTTCTGAAAATAGAAGTCAGTGGATTGTAGAGGCGGTGAGGGAACGCATCGCTCGATCTAGACCATCGAAATCCATAGATGGAACAAGATTGGAAATGGATACCATGGGAGGAATGCATGTTCCAAATGACAGATATTATGGTGCACAAACTGCAAGATCTTTGGTTAATTTCGATATAGGAAATGACAAAATGCCAAGATCTTTGATTAGGGCGTTCGGTATATTGAAGCAAGCAACTGCAAAAACGAATATGAATCTAGGGAAATTAGACAGAAATATCTGTCAATTAATCGTACAAGCAAGTGAAGAAGTAATCAGTGGTGATTTAGATGACCACTTTCCTTTACGTGTTTGGCAAACTGGTTCCGGCACTCAAACCAATATGAATACAAATGAAGTCATAGCAAATAGAGCAATTGAAATCTCAGGTGGAGAAATAGGAAGTAAGAACCCAGTACATCCTAATGATCATGTGAATATGAGTCAATCATCCAACGATACTTTTCCAACAGCAATGCATATCTCTGCTGTCGAAGAAATAAATGAACGCTTGTTACCAAAAGTAAAATTGTTATGTGATGCATTACACTACAAATCAAATGAGTTCAAAGATATTGTAAAGATTGGGCGAACACATCTAATGGATGCAGTTCCCCTTACATTAGGTCAAGAATTTTCTGGATATGTGTCTCAACTTGAATATGGAATCAAACGAATTGAAAATACTTTGATTGAGTTAAAAGAATTAGCATTGGGGGGTACTGCCGTTGGGACTGGATTGAATACCGATACAAGATTTGCTGAAATGGTAGCAAAAGAAATTGCAAAAAAGACGGGAGTGAAATTTGTAAGTGCGCCAAACAAATTCTCACAACTAGCAGCCCATGACGCAATTGTTGCTTCATCTGGTGCCATGAACACCCTAGCTTGTTCTCTGATGAAAATTGCAAACGATATTAGGTGGTTGGGATCTGGACCAAGGTGTGGTTTTGGAGAAATTTCTTTACCAGCAAATGAACCTGGATCTAGTATAATGCCTGGTAAAGTGAACCCCACTCAATGTGAAGCACTAACGATGGTATGTTGCCAAGTAATAGGAAATCACACTGCAATTACACTTGGAGGGACTCAAGGGAATTTTGAATTAAATGTTTACAAGCCAATGATGATACACAACCTTCTACATTCAATAGAACTCTTAGGAGATTCTTGTATGTCTTTTACAGAAAAATGTGTGAATGGAATCAAAGCTAATCGGGAAAAAATAAAAGAACACTTAGAAAATTCATTGATGCTAGTAACAGCATTAAACCCACATATTGGATACGATAATGCAGCAAAAATTGCAAAAAATGCACATGAAAAAGGATTGACATTGCGTGAATCTGGAATCGAATTAAAATTACTAACTGAAGAGGAATTTAACAACTGGATAAAACCGGAAGAAATGATCGGTCCGAAATAGTGATGGTGATAAAGTGGATCCAAAAGACATCTTGCTTGTTGCCCTGGGGGGGGCAATCGGCGCAGTATTGAGATATTTAGTGGCTTCATGGGTTCCAACTGAAAGTTTCCCGTGGGGTACATTATCAGTAAATTTGGTCGGATCTTTTCTACTAGGTTGTTTAGCATGTGCGGTAACAATTTATGGGGTTATGTCTAATGATATGATGCTATTATTAGGGGTGGGCATTCTTGGTGCATTTACTACACTCTCAACATATTCAGTTGATACCATATATATGTTCGAATCAAAAATGTGGACCCAATTATTTGCATATATTTTCTCTACCGCCATAATAGGCCCCATACTAGCTTATGGTGGTTGGAAAATAACGCACGCGATACTCTAATTTAATTCAATCTTTATTCAAATTACGTAACTTTTCCAGCATATCTCTACGATAATCTGAATCTTTGTCATCATCAACACTTTCTTCTTTTGGACTATTGATTCTTCTTGAAAATTGTTTAGATTCAATGGCATAAACATTACCATCATCTAAACCCACAATTACAAAACTTTCATTAGAAGATATTGCACGAACTCGACTTGACATTGAAAATAAACAAAGGGAAGTTGCATCATTACCATTCAAAACGTGTATTTTTGAACCCTCGTCGTCATGATAAGCAAGCCAAATTGTTCTAGAATCTGTATATTCAAAGCCAATTATGCCCCTCTCAATTACTTCACCCAAATTATGATTCCATTTTTCTCCATTTTCGAGGAAAAATGTGATCTTACCAGATTCTTGAACTTGTAAAACACAATCATTGGATGAATCTAATACTGAAGTCGAACTCGAATCTTCATTTTCTGAAAAAAATACTTCTTTCGATTTCAAGATGCATGTAATTCCCCCATTAGCATGACCAAGGATTGTATCGTCCCCTCTTCCAGTACCACATGTCACCGGAGAGGTATTTGTAAGAACTAGTGGAGAATGCTCATTTTCTTCTGATAATATAGTTGCGCCGCAACTTGGACGGCCGAGGCCCATTATGACATCATTCGAATGTAATAACCCTACATACCAGGGGCGTTCATCAAACCTACTTACATTCAAAATCTCACCTTTTGAATCAAATTTCCAGCAAGCGCTTTCCATGAAATCTAAATGTTCTACATCAAAAACTGAGCTGGTAGCAACAATGAATGAAGCATTTGGAGTACAAACTACTTCATCACTAGATCCTTCCAATTTATTACACCACACAATATCTCCTAAATCCGCATTTAGACAAATTAAATCCACTCCTGCAGTTGCAAATAGCAATGCCGGCTTATGTTTACTAGCAATTGCGATACTTTCAACTCGATCTCCACAATCAGTGTTCCAACATAAATCTCCATCTAAATCCCACACATACAAATTTCCATCAATATCCCCCACATAAAAAGCCTCTTCAATGATATTTACAGAAGATACAGGGGAAGGAGTCTGTCTACTCATCCACGCAAAATCTTCTAAAGAACTTGCGGAGACCTCCATGAATTAACGGAGGGGGAGGGGGTAGATAAGACGTTATTCTCTAATTGGTATTACAAAACTAAGACCAATTGTTACTATACCAAGACAACAAGATGTGTAATAATATCCTGAAGTGAAAAATACAATGATGGAAGCTGTTCTAAGAATTGCGGGACTCCCTGTTCTAAGACCAATTATGGCAAGAAATGCAGAAATTGCTGAAAGACCGATGAAGCCAAATCCCATTAATTGATAAACCAATCCTGCTGAAGAATCATATAGAGGTAATTCCATTTCATCAGGGGAATAATCTGTCCAATATACTGGTGGATTATCAGAACGATTATCTTTAAATTCTTCTGGAAATATTATTGTAAGTGATGTGAATCCATAAGGCTCAAACAATGCTGGGGGAGATAATAATACCCTATGACTAACTCCTTTAGTGATGTTTCCTTCCTTTACAAGTACATCTAGATTAATTAAATCGGGAGTAATATTTCTAATCTCAAAATATCCTTCAGAGTTTGTAGTGGTGAATAAATTGCCACTTTTTTTAGATCTTATATCCACCGAATAATTTTCTGCAGGAGTCCCGTCTTCTAAATACACAGTTCCTGACAAAATAGAAGAATTTACAGGTGCATTGTGTGTTTGTGAATAAATAAATTCGTGAGGGCGAACTAAACCACTTTCCATTGACACAAAATCAATACCATATGCGAACCCTGAAATTGATGCTATGAAAATCAACATTGCCAAAAGTTTTGCTCCATTAGTGATAGGAGTTTCAGAAGGAAGTTTTAGCGTTATGCCGCTGGATGAAAAAACTGTTTCCGGAACATCCTTAGCTACTACCTCTTCAGGAATTGCACCGAAATCAGAGGGTGTTGATGTATCGTTCACGTATACGGCTTAGATGAGTCAATGATAATATTGTTGAAGGGAGATTTCATGGTTGAATAACTTTTGGCTTACCTTGAGGAGAGGGCTTTGGCAGATTATGAGGCATCCATTAAATGGAAAGGAAATAAACAAATTGCTAGCCATTTGAAGAAAGCAATAGAGGTAGATGATGCCGATTTTATGACTATACAAATTGAAGATTTGGCTGATGGTGATGTTTTGTTAACTGTTTTTGCAAATGCTGAATCAATAGGTAGTTTGCGCTCAACAATAGACGACCTGCTTGTATGCTTGATGGCCTCAGAGTCTGCATTGATGATTGAAGGGTCCAATAAAAAGTGATATTTGTAGGTGAAAATGATGAATGAGAGCATTATTCAGAGGAACCTTCCCCATAATCGTATTTCGAAATTAATTGATGAGGAAGGTAAACTATCCCCTATATTCAAGGAAAGTTTGAAGAGGTGGATAAGTTCATTATTATTGGATGATGAAATACAAGGAGTTATCGAAAGTAAGGGAGAGTTGTGTAAGGCGATAATTAGTTGTAAAGAAGAGGGGGTTTTTGCAGGTAAATTACCAATTAATTTTTTACTAGATAATTGGATAGAAGGTGCGAAAATAGAATATAAGGTAGCAGATGGAGATCTGGTAAAAGTTGATGAGGAACTTATGATATTAACAATGGACACTAACCAAATCTTGAAGTTTGAGCGAGTGATTTTAAACATCGTTGGCAGATTATCGGGGATTGCAACTACCACTAATAATTGGGTGAAAAGATCTCCAATACCTATAGCATCAACACGTAAAACTACATGGGGACTTTTGGATAAGTGGGCAGTTCATATTGGTGGTGGTTTGACGCATCGGCTTTCTCGAGAAGATGCTTTAATGATAAAAGAAAATGATATTATTAGTTCTAATCTTAAAGAAGATGATCATTTGGTAAATATAATTAATACGATTGAACAAATAAAAATGGATGAAACTCAAGAATTTGTGGTAATAGAAGTTAGAAAAATGGAAGAAGCCATCAAAGTAGCTGAGAAATGGGTTATGGAAAATACAAGTGTACCACTTACAATTATGTTAGATAATATGGAACCCAGTAATTGTTATTTAGTGATTGAAGAATTGAAAAAAAATAAATTGAAGAATTCAATAATCATAGAGGCAAGTGGAGGTATTACTTTACAGAATGTTGATACATGGAAAGAATCAGGAGTAGATGTTATTTCAACGAGTGCGATACATAGGGGGACTATTCCGTTAGACGTTTCTTTGTTAATTGTTAAAGAGGAATAAATATGAGTGAAGGTCCTGATAAATCTCATCCTAGATACAAGTCCCTATCTGCTAGATATCTGTTGGAGGAAGCTCAGAAAGGTGGTTTATTGGCAGGAACTGCTATGATTGCTCATGGAAGAGGTGAAGCATTTGATTATTTGATTGGTGAGCAAACAATTCCATCTGCTTTGCTAGCAACAAAATATGCTGCGAAATTGCTTTCTTCTGCCAAAAGACCAATAATTAGTATAAATGGAAATACTGCAATACTTAGTGGTGATTATCTAATTAGATGTGCTGCCATTCTCGAATGTTCAATCGAGATAAATATATTTTATCGAACTGAAAAAAGGATTAGTGGTTTAGTAAATTATCTAGAAGGAAAAAAAGAAAAGATTTCAAAAGAACACTCTGAAATCGATGGTTGGGAACATAAAGTACTCAATGTCAATATTCTTGGAAAAGTTGCAGAATGTAAAATAGCTAATTTGGAGGGGCCAAGATCTAAATGTTGCTGTGATGGGATTTATGCAGCTGATGTAGTATTTGTTCCATTAGAAGATGGTGATAGATGTGAAGCATTGGTAAGAATGGGGAAAAGTGTAATTGTTGTAGATCTGAATCCATTGTCTAGGAGTGCAGAAATGGCTAATGTTACTATAGTAGATGAAATATCCAGAGTCGGTGAAAATTTATTCAACATATTGCAAGCTGGTTTTGAATCAATTGAGGGTGAATGGAAAAATAATGAGAATATTAACCAATCTCTGATTTGGATAAATAACAGACTAGATAACTTATCTGATAATAACTGATAAATTAAATCAATTCCCTAACTGTGTTTCCAACTCTATTAGCAATTGCATCCCCCACTTGACTAGTAGTTGAATTTCCACCTAAATCATAAGTAAGAATTGCTTCATTTTTAATGTGTTCTCCAACACATTGACTTAGGATATTTGCAGCTTGAGTTGCATCTTGGTCTCCTTTAGTATATCCAATCCATTCCAGCATCATTTGTGCTGAATTTATTGCTGCAATTGGATTTACTTTGTTTAATCCTGCATACTTTGGTGATGAGCCATGAACTGGTTCAAACAAACCATGATTATCCCCGATGTTTCCACTTGCTGCCATACCCATACCGCCTTGTAGAACACTTCCTAAATCTGTAATTATATCACCAAAAAGGTTGGATGTTACTACTACATCGAAATCTTCAGGATTACGTACCATCCACATAGTAAAAGCATCTACATAAGCATGAGTTGTGCCAATTGAAGGGAACTCTTTCGAAACTTCATCAAATGTAGAACGAAATAATTGACAACCTTTTGTAACATTGCTCTTGTCTACACAAGTTACTTTTTTATTATGGGGGCTTCCCTCTCTTTTTATTGCATATTCAAAAGCACGACGGACAACTCTTTCTGTACCTTTTTTGGAAATGGGTCTCGGATCCCAAGCAACTTCATCACCTAAATCTGGAAAAGAAATGGGGGGATATTCTCTGAACTTCTCTCCTTTTATTCTCTTAACTGACCTTTGAAGTGTGCTATAATACAGGCCTTCTGTATTTTCTCTCAGAATCAATAAATCAACTTTGTCAGAATCCCAAATTTTGGCAAATTTACCATGAACCTTGTGAGATACTCCTTCATACAATTTAATTGGCCTTACATTCGCATATAACTCTAGACCTGCTCGGAGTCCTAATACTACTTCTCCCCCTGCTAGATCTCCGTTTTTTCTTCGAATACCTGGCCACCCAATTGCTCCAAGTAAGATTGCATCTGACTCGTTTTTACAAATATCAAAAGAGCCTTCTGCCCATTCTTGTCCGTGCTCTTTGAAGTGTAATCCGCCGCATTCAATGGTTGTAAAATCAAAACCAATATTGGAGTTTTCCTGTATTGCATCAAGTACTTTCTTTGCTTCTGAAACAACCTCATTCCCTGTCCCGTCGCCGGGTAACAATGTAATGCTGTAGTCTGACACAGACCCCCGAAACATTTGGTGTACTTGAACGCCACCATAGAAATATTTGGTTAAATGACTGTGGGTATTGGGATATTCTATGAAAAATAAATATTTACGCATTAATGCAGTGTTTCAAATGATTTAATCGAATATAATAATTGAATAAAAGAAGAGTATAGTTCATCAACCGTCGAGAGAGTCGACAAAGAGTGCCCGAAGACGACCGTATAGAAAAGAAGTGGACTTCTTCATTCGATGCTTCCGATATGCCTGAATCCATTAGAAAGTTAATTGATGTCATGATAGCAATAAATCCTGAATGGAATTTAATGGAATGGTTAGAACAAGTAGCAGATGAAGAATTAAATATGCTATCTGCAGATATTGACAAAGAGTTACTTCACTATGAACAAAGAATGCACAGATTAACCAGCATTTCAAGAAGAATGGGTTTTGATATTTCTTTGAATAAAAATGTAGATAGATTTCAAAAGAATTTGTTTGATTGCTTCAACTTAGAAATTGATGAAAAGATGAAAAATGATGTGATCGCTGATGAAGAGTTGGGTGAAGCACCGCCTTCAATTGGATTTTTATTGAACAGTCTTCCGGGTGAATTATCTGATGATCCATTTTTGGTTGTAGCCGCACAGCTTGTGTTAGTCGAACTTGAAAAAGCAGAAAGTGTTGGTGAACATTCGTTACCTGGACGTGAAATATTTTCTCGATTAGAAAACAGGGGATTAAGTGAATACGAAATTAAAGAAGCAATAGAACATCTCTTATCCCAAGGAACAATACTTGAAGTTGATGAAGATGAATATTCTACTGCATAACTGTTTATTGTAAGATGGGGAAAATATAGTAGATTATTGATGCTGGAAATGAAAACAGTAATACGCTATTAGTGTGAATTAATTATGGTATCATGGCTTTAATTCGCTCATTCTTGGCTTGCGCAATAATTTTTGTATTATCTATGTCGTTGGGAATGTCTCTAGAAATTAGCGTCACTCTTACAATTTTGTCTTTTTTCTCTTATGAAAATATTAACAAGGGTTCTATGATAAATAAGCTTAACACTGAATTGGTTAGAACTGAGGGTGATTTACTAAACATGAAAAATTCTTTAATCAATATGGAAGATATCTTTGAGCAAAATAAATACCAATTAAGTTTGACTAGAGCACACCTCCAAGATACGTTAGATGAATTAGATAGGCGTGACGCTCTCGGTACTCCCCTGACAAGAGATTTGATGATTAAACAAGAAAAGGCGCTGCAAATTCAAGAGAAGGCCATGAAAGAAGCAAAGTTGCTTACGGAAGGACAAAAACAACTTCTAGACATGCAAGTCGAAGGTCGCGAAGAACAACACAGGCAAAATCTACAAATCTTTGAATCTTTAGAAAATATATTGAGCATTCATGCAAACCAAAACATAACAATACAGCAACAAATGATTGAAGAAAGTGCCAAATTTAGAGAAGCTATAGTTGATGGTAATAATGACTTACGAGATTTACTAACTACCCACTTAATTGAATTACAAAATGTACCACACAAGTTAGAAGAAAGAAATTTGCCAATTGTTGAAGTAAGGCCTGTAAAATATGCGACCAAAAAGTCAGTTATTAGGGCTAAAGCACTATAATTTACTCCAAATATGAGTTATTTTACATTATCTGATTCTCACTCAACCTACAATGTAATTTATGAGATTAAACCTCTTCCCTTGTTCATGCTGCCCGATACGCTACACGAACTCACAACAGATGAGAGATTTGTTTATGCCAAATTATTGGCCCACATTAGTCGTATAGACAAAGAACTATCCATGGGTGAAATGATGTTGTTTGAACAACGACTTGGAAGTGCTTTGTTATCCCCCTCAAAACGTAAAGAGATCAGAGGTTTTCTCACTCAACCGCCCAGTTTGCAAGAATGTCTCAATGACCTTTCAAAACTTGCTGACCCATTGGATCGGGCTGGGAAGCTTGCTTTACGTGATGCAGTTATGATGTCAGCTGCAGATGGTGAAATTGATGATAATGAATTGGCAGCACTATTCAAAATTGCTGAACACCTAGGTTTAGACCAACAGGTTGTAAAAACGTTAGTTGGCTGGTGCCAAAAGGGTTGGGAATGGATGCAAGAAAGTCAAGATATTCTATTTGGATAGGTGAAAATTTAATCCAACCATTTATTATGCTAACGCGCATGAAGGATTTGCTACGAGGTGAGAATTATGGGAATTAATCCAAAGATTGGAATAACAGGATTACCACGAAGTGGAAAAAGTTTGGTTCTCAAAAAAATAATAAAAATGTTAGAAGAAGAAAAGGAAAAAGAACTTCGAAGCAGAGGAGAAGATTTTGAAAATTATAAATTGATAGGGGGTATGTTCACTGAACCGGTTGTTGAAGATGGTGAAAGAGTTGGGTTTGAATGTGTCAATTATCAAAATGGCGAAAGAGGCTTAATGGCGCACAAAAATATTGATTCACGATTACGAATATTGGGATATGGTATTGATATGAGTGAATTAGAACGAGTGGGCGTCCCTGCTGTAGAAGAAGCAAAGGATGAATATGAAATTATAATGATTGATGAAATTGGAAAATTTACTGTAGAGTCTGAAATGTTTGTTAAAATGGTTAGATCTGCAGTAGAAGAAGATTTACCTACATTAGTTACATTACATAAAAAAAGTAGACACCCACTTTTACAAGATATAAGAAGAAGAGACGATGCAAGAATATTAGAAGTAACGCCAGTAAATCGAGCTTTGCTTCCATACAAAATTCATAAACTCTTGAAAGAGAATCGTTAGGGGATTAGCATGGGAAACCCTTCTAATGACTCAGGTAGAATATTGATTGGTTTAGGTTTGGGACTTATTGCATTAACTGGCTTGTCTATGCAATTTGGCCTTATTCCTCCAAATGATTGTAACAATTTAAGTAACGGTGATTGTATAGAAACATCCTCAATCGGGTTATTAATTCCAATTTTAGGATTTGTTTCAACAATTATTGGTTTAACTTTAATTGCGGGTATAAAATTGCCAATAATTTCAAAAATATTTCCAAATCAAAATGATCAAGAGTTAGAAGATAATTTAAAAATAATTGAAGAAGATATGAATAGAGATAAAGATATCAATTTAGCATGGGCTACTTTAGAAGAAAAAGTACTATCAAAAAAAGTCGGTGAAGAAGAATAATCTGAACCGAAACCTTGACCCACCTCCCTACTATAGCAGTGTTTGGGGAAAGTATGGGTGAAGTTCCAGATAATTTGTACTATACAAAAGAACATGAATGGCTGAAAGAAGAAAACGAAGGTGTTGTAACGATTGGTATTACTGATTATGCACAAAATGCGTTGACTGATATTGTATATATTGAATTGCCAGAAATAGGGCAAAAAATTGAGCACAATGAAGAGTTTGCTATTGTTGAATCAGTTAAGAGTGCAAGTTCAATATTTGCACCATTATCTGGTACAATCATTGGTATTAATGATGAATTAGATTCTTCTCCTGAATTAATGAATAATTCACCATATGAAGAGGGATGGATAATCAAAATGAAATTAACATCTCACGAAGACTTTTCCAATTTGATGTCATCAGATGATTATAAAAAATTAATAGAATAATGGTGATTGAGTGGTAGATTTACCAAAAAATCCACTGCATATCTATGTAGATGGTTCTTGTTTGGGTAATCAGAATGTCACCGCTGAAACTCCTGCCGGGTGGAGTTTTGTGGTTATTGAAGGTGATTCGGGATTAGGCAAAGGTACCGGACATATAATCAAAGAGTCATTTGGAAAGGTTATTACAAATAATAAAGACTCTGAATTTGTTGGTGCTGAAGTTGGATCTAACAATACTGCAGAATTATCAGCATTTGTTCATTGCTTGAAATGGTTATTGATTGAAGGAGGAGAAAGAGATACTATCATAAGAACTGATTCCAACTATGCCGGAAATATAGTAGAAGGAAATTGGAAGGTGAAATCAAATAAAACCATTGCTAATTTCTCACAAAAATTGTGGAATGAAGTTGGTTTACTTCGAAAATTGAGTTGGAAACATATTCGTGCACATAAAGGACATCGGTGGAATGAACGTGCAGATCATTTGGCCATTAGAGCAGCTCAAGAAAAATCTCCTGTGCCAATTGATTTCTGGAAACCTGGTTTAAGATAGAAATCATTCTTCTTCGCCAAGTGGACCTTCAGTTATGAGCCAAATATACCCTGATTGTAAACACATCAGTAACCCTATCAAAGTCAATAACAACCCTGCTGGCCCTGGAGAAATATTAGAAAAATAATTTCCAATTACATTTCCAAGAATAATTATTACAATACCTAATATCAACAATTTCCTTAAACCAACTTTTGGATTATTCCACCTTTCTAAGGTAGGCACTACACCCTTAACTTCAAATTTCCATCTAAACCAAGCAAGATATACCAATAACCCACCAAATAACCCCAAAACACCTCTAGAGAATGAGATTGAATCCCACGGGCCAGACAACAAATCTTTACCATTTAAATCGATACCAGTCTCCCATTTTATGAATGATTGAAACATCAAAACTAAACCTAAAATTAGAAAATAATTCCATTGCGGTTTTTCACTAGGTAAATCGCCCATCACGTTGCCCATTCAATAGGAGGGCTTGAATTCATCCTCGCGTTCCGTCCTGTATGGCCGAAATACAAGATGCCGTGATTGTTGCTGCCGGATTGGGTACAAGGATGCTCCCCGCAAGTGCTTCACTAGGCAAAGAAGTGCTACCACTAGTGGATGTCCCTGGACTGTTTCATTTGATATGGGAATCTCTTAAATCGGGTTGTAAAAGAATACATCTTGTTATTTCTCCACAAAAGAAAAATTTTGTCAATATATTAAAACCATCATCGAATTTAATCAAAGAATTACAAAAACAAGTAAAGAATTTACCAATGGATGCAATTTCTCCAATCCCAGATGATATAGAAATCATCACACACTATCAAGAAGTTCCAAGAGGATTAATGGATGCGATTGGATGTGCTACAAAAGATATTGAGGGTGCTTTTCTCGTACTTCTAGGTGATAATTTATTAATAAAAGATCACAAAGTTCCTAGTAAAATGAATTCTGAATTTGGTTCCACCGCATCATTGGAATTAGTATCCAAATACAAACAGTATGGAAGGCCTGTTGTTGGGGTAAAAAGTGTCCGAGAAAAATCTCTATCAAAATATGGAGTTGTGAAACTAAATGGAGATAAAATTGTAGATATTATTGAAAAACCAAGTATAGCGGAGGCCCCGAGTAATCTAGTATTATGTGGAAGATATATTTTCACTTCAGAAATGATTGATCTTATGAATACATATACATTTGAAGAATTTGGAGAATTGCAATCAATTGTCATACAAAAACATTGTATGGAAGAAAAAGGCGGATTATTGGCTGTTCCACTAAATGAATTTCAATGGTATGACTCTGGAAATCCACTTTCTTGGATAAAGGCGCAACTAGATCATGCATTGAGAAGAGATGACATTGGAATCGAGTTGAATGAGTGGTTGTTGAAAAGACTAGAAGATGAAAATCATGAAATAAATTAATCATTTATTCATGGAGGGGTAATGGCCCATCTCCAGAAAAATATTGTCTCCATGCTTGTGAACGCTCATTATTTCGCTCATCCATTATCTTCCAAAAAATATGGGTGTTTTTGTCACTAGCCGATTCTACTATTTTGTACAAAAAAGAGAAATTTGTAGGTTCTGCGCCTTCCAAGCGCAATAATAACTCTCTCATTCTGGTTAGAATAAGTTCATCTCCATCAATCCAAATATCTTTTATTAGATCGTATTGATCTTGAGAATATGTTGAAACATAATATCGTAAATGGGGGATTATTGCCCTTTTGATACTACTTTCTGAGCTCTTGGATAATTTAATTAGCCTCTCAATATATCCTTGTTCATCAAAACTCCTTATCTCAGAAAGTGCAGCACTTGCCGCAGAAACTATTGATGAATCATCATCAGACAATAATCGATCGAGAACTTTCAACTCCTTACCCATTGATGATTTTATTGAACGTGGCAATATATCTGCAACAGAAAAACGCACTTTATTTGAAGAATTAATAGAAAGCTCTGATAAAATATCCAATCCTTTTTCTGGGAATAATTCAATGATTTTAGGTATACATTGAGATACAACAACCAAAATTTCTTCATTATTTGTTTGAATTAATCGTTCTAAATGCCCAAGCAAATCTAGCGACTCAACCAATTGAGGTCTTTCCAATAATATCAATATCCATTCTGCCAACAACTTTTTCCTTTCCTCACTACCCGTTTCTAAACATTGTAATTGCCATTTTGCTGCCTCATTTCCTAGTGGATGAGATACTAATTCCATGCGTGCAAAAGCCACATCTGGATTCCAATCAACCATATGTGAACCTCCTTCTGGTTTAGAATGCCATCTCCCTGGCTTTGAAGCAATGGCGATACTTTCAATTAAATGATATCCTTGATTAATGGCTATTTTTGAAGGTTTATCTGATAATCCATTGAACAGTACGATTGATAACCACCACCTATCTGAATCTGGTGCGGATTCGTCTAACGATTGAGAAAGCCAATCTTGGCACATTCCATACAATATCTTCTCTGCCACTTCATTTTCTCTCTTGATTAACCACTTTTCATGCTCTTCATAATCCTCTTGCATTAAACTTCGACGATATGGAAGTATTTCTTCCAAAGTAGATTCAAGTAATCGAATGAATAACCCGTTATCAATATCATAAAGTGTCAGAGCTAAATTTTGAATATCCTTTGGATCAGATGGATGAATAGGGGGTAACTCTGGTGATTGCAAAGGAGGTTCAGGCAAAGGCCAGTTGCTCACTGAAATAGCAATTATTTCCTCTAATCTAATTCGAGTTAAACTTCGGATTCTGTCAGTTACCCTACGCTTCGCCCTCATAAAGATGGCTCCCCTGAATGTAGAAATCAGATATCAAGCTCAATATTCAAGTTTTGTATGAGTTCCTTGTATCTATTTCTGATTGTAACTTCAGTTACTCCCGCAACCTCTGCAACTTCTCTTTGAGTACGGCGTTTTCCACACAAAACACTTGCTATGTAAATGATTGACGCGGCAATTCCTGTAGGTCCTCGACCGCTTGTCAATTCCTTTTGCTGTGCTGCTTTAATCAATTCGTGTGCTTTTGCTTCAACTTCTGCATCTAAACCTAAACCTGAGCAAAACCGAGAGATATAATCCTCTGGTCCAGTTGGCATTATCTTCATCTTTAATTCTCTAACCATGAATCTATATGTTCTACCAATCTCTTTTCTTCCAGTTCTACTTGCATGACCAATTTCATCCAAAGTTCTAGGCACGCCACATTGTCTACATGCTGCGTATAAGCTCGCTGCAGCAACCCCCTCAATTGAACGCCCTCTTATCAGACGCTTTTCAACTGCTTTTTTGTAATTTACAGCAGCAGCTTCCCTCACTGATTTTGGTAATTCTAAACGACTTGCCATTCTATCAAGTTCTGCTAAAGCCATAGCTAAATTACGTTCTGTAGCATTGCTGACTCTACTTCTCTTTTGCCATTTTCTCATTCTGTAAAATTGAGATCTATATCTACTATTGATTGTTTTTCCAGAATAATCTTTGTTTTGCCAATCGATGTCTGTGGAAAGTCCTTTATCATGTAGCATCACAGTCATTGGTGCACCAGTTCTTGCTCTTTGGTCACCTTGTTCGGGACTAAATACACGCCATTCTGCTCCCTGGTCAATAACATTATCTTCTAATACCAACCCACAATCATCGCAAATAACCTCTCCGCGATTTTCATCACGCGTTAGAGACCTACTAGCACATTCTGGGCATCTCACTATATCTTCTACTTGTTGTTCTTCATCTGCCAAAATATCACCCCTAGAGACATCATTTGTCTCAAGTAACTCTATAATCGCCACCGAACATCTTATTTAAACCTTTTCAATGCATGAAATATGCTAATTATTCATTAAATAAATATGAGGTGAGATTGAAATAACCAGTACGTTGAATATTTCGCCCCATCATAAGAACTGCTCAAATAGGCCCACGTTTTGGAGGGTAATAGTGAAAGGTTATGCGAGAGGGTTGGCCACCAAAAAAAATTGGTTTGAATCCCAATAGCAGAGTACTTTTTCTAACTAAAGATTTAGGACTAATTAGGAAGCAATTATACGAAGGATTGAATCTTAAAATGAGTGATATCAATGTTGAAGATTTACTGGATGATATAAACACAGATGTAATGACTCCTGCATGGGTCTGTTTTGATTATGACCCGGGTGAAATTGCAAAAAATGCCTATGCTGGTTTGATGCATAATGGGTTGAGGGTATTCAGAGAAAATGCATTAAAAAATAGTGATTTTGAAGTAATTGTTTCAGGACAGAGGAAAGGGACTGGCTCTTCTCGAGAAACTGCTGTACAATGTGAAAAATGGGCGGGAATAAATATCGTAATTGCGGAATCTTTTGCCCCAATACATGAACGAAACAATATAAATCAAGGTCAACTAATGGGAGATTATGCAATTCTTGAAAGGTTACAAAATGGAGAGACTATTCCTTTAGAAGAATTTACAAAACGTTTTGATCCAGTTACAAAGAAAATCATTGAGTCGGGTGGGTTATTCAATTTTGCAAAAATGCTGAAGAATGAACAACTGACTTTACCTGAATTATCTACACCAAATCGTCCCATGACAATGTGTGAAAAGATAATTGCCAAAAATTTGGTTGGTATGGGGGATTCCCTATATGTTAAGCCGGGAGATTCAGTAATTGCGGGTGTACAAGGGGGATATAGTCACGAATTTACTACTCCTCAAGTCCATACATTTCTTAGTGAAGAGTATGGTGAAGATTATACGATTCAAAATCCAGACAAATTTGCAGTGTTTGAAGACCATTTGTTATATGCACCAGGAGTGAATAAATTTGCTCCCTTTGTTGATAAAATTGAAACATTGAGGGATTTGCAAATAGTTTTCCAAAAACATACTGGAGTCAAGGATTATTCAGCCGTAAATGGAATTTCTCCGGGAATTTGTCATCAAGTTGCTAGAGAAGAGTTTATTGAACCAGGGGATTTCATTCAAGCAACAGATAGTCATACTTGTATGGGTGGTGGAAATAATTCTTTATCATATGGTGTTGGTTCTACAGAATATGCAAGTTTAATCTATTCGGGATTTACTTTTGTGAATGTTCCAGAATCAATACGATTTGAATTAGTTGGTGAATTAAACAGTGGATGTACAGCAAAAGACATCATGTTGTATATCCTACTCGAATATGCCAGAAAGGAGTTGACATTAGATAGATCAATTGAATTTGGAGGTTCTGGATTAAAACAGCTGTCAATGGATGAAAGAGCCACTTTATGCAACATGGCGACAGAATGTAGTGCTAAAACCGGGATATGTGAAGCTGATGAAATTACAACAAAATGGATTTCAGAAAGAAGGGAACACTTTTCTCAAGAAGACCTGGTACACATGACTGTTACCCCTGATTCACAAGCAACATATGATGGTGGAGTTCATGTTATTGAATTAAACAAAATAAAACCAATGGTTGCTCACCCTGGAAATCCTGACAAAGGAATTCCCTCAGACCCAACCAATGGCATATGCATCGATGAAATTGATGAGGTTGCCATTGATATCGCATATGGAGGTTCCTGTACTGCAGGTAAAGAAGATGATTTTGCTTATTATGCTGAAGTATGTAAAATGGCAAAAGATGCAGGAATGAGTGTAAAGGATGGTGTCGAATTCTACATACAGTTTGGTTCGAAAGTAGTCAAGGATATATCAGAAGAAAGAGGCTGGACCGAATTATTCGAAAGTGTGGGTGTCAAGTTAATTGATCCTGGTTGTGGTGCCTGCATTGGAGCAGGTCCTGGAGTTTCTGAATTATCTGAGCAAGTTACCGTTTCGGCTATAAATCGTAATTTCCAAGGACGTTCGGGTCCCGGGAAATTGTATTTAGCAAGCCCATTAACTGTAGCAGCAAGTGCTTTTTTTGGAAAAATTGTTGCTTACAGTCCGTCCTTATTCGATAATTCCTAATTGGGCATTATTTCTGGTTTAGGAGTGTAAACTTCAAAGTCCCACTTCAAAACAGGGAACAACACGGATGCAGGCCCAACGCCATTAGGGTGAAGGAGGACCTGATTCTTGGAGATGAAAAAATGG
Source organism: uncultured Candidatus Poseidoniales archaeon (assembly GCA_964431435.1). GTDB lineage: Archaea > Thermoplasmatota > Poseidoniia > Poseidoniales > Poseidoniaceae > CAYSJV01. The sequence goes on along the minus strand of CAYSJV010000001.1, from coordinate 10,797 downwards.
GAATCGCAAAAGAGATGGCTTCGAAACAGAAACAAATCGCTATTTCAGAATTTTTTGAGAAGAATAAACACTTTCTTGGTTTTGATTCTCTGCCTAGAGCAGTGATAACCGCAGTAAAAGAAGCAGTTGATAATTCTCTAGATGCTTGTGAAGAAGCACGTATTTTACCTAATCTTAAAATCCAAATCAAAAAAAGTAATACTAAAGATGAAATTGAATTAATTTGTACAGATAATGGACCAGGCGTTCCCCAAAAATCAATTGAAAACGTATTTGGAAAATTATTATTTGGAAGTAGATTTCATGCAATAAGACAAACGCGTGGACAACAAGGAATTGGTATTACAGGGGTTGTAATGTATTCACAACTCACAACTGGAAAAACTACAAGTGTTAAGTCAAAAATAAAAACAGAGCCTACAGCAATTCAAGTTGATATTGGAATAGATACTCGAAAGAATAAGGCAATCAAGTCAAATCAAGATAGAATAATTTGGACTGATGAAAATGGAGAAATCATAGAGCATGGTTTAGAAATTACCTCAAGAATGAAAGCTAAATATCAAAGAGGTAGACAATCAGTATACCAGTATCTGAAAATGACATCTATTGTAAATCCGCATGCTGATATCATATTTATCGATCCAGATGGTGAAAAAACACATTGGCCAAGAGTTACTGATTCTCTACCAAAACCTGTAATTTCGATTAAACCACACCCACTTGGTATCCACCTTGGACAATTACAACGAATGTTAAAAGATTCAGAAGAAAGAAGGATTACCTCGTTTTTGAGACAAAACTTCTGTGGGGTTTCAATGAGGGCTGCAAAAGAAATTTGTGATGCTTCTGAAATAGAAGAAAATGCAAAACCTAAATTATTGAAAACAGAAAAAGTTAGATCATTACTAGAAGGTTTTAGCAAAGTTAAGTTATTACCCCCACCAACAAATTGCCTTTCTCCTATTGAGGATTTGCTGATAAAAAAAGGACTTTCCAAAACAATTGATTCGAAGTTTGTTGCTACTTTGACGCGGCCTCCCGAAGTATCCCAAGGCAATCCATTCCAAATTGAAGTTGGTCTAATATATGGAGGTAATATGAGTGGTGATCAGCAAGTTCAAGTATTGAGATTTGCCAATAGGGTTCCACTAATGTATCAGCAAGGGGGTTGCTTACTCACAAAAGCTCTGGAATCTGTAGATTGGAGACAATATGGATTAGAGCAATCTGGTGGAAAGGGAGTTCCGAAGGGTCCTGCAGCAATACTATTACACTTAGCAAGTACCAATGTACAATTTACTAGTGAAGCGAAAGAAGCATTATCTGATAATGAAAATGTTTTCATTGAAGCTCGCAAAGCTCTCCTAGAAGTGGGTAGAGGTCTGAGAAGGCATATGCAAAAGAAAAAGAAAATGGCAAAAGTAAGGGATAAATTTGAATTGATTAACAAAATATTGCCCGAGATTGCCGAGAAATCTGCTACATTACTAGATAAACCAATACCTGATTTATCTGCACCAATTACAAAAATAATGAATGCTGTAATTTGTAATGAGGATACAGTGTGGGATACTGCAAATAAATGTGTCCAAGTAAATATTGAATTATTTAATTATACAGCAAGACCTAGATCATATACAATTCTTGCCACTTGGCCAGAAAAACATGGTGCAATTATGGAAGGAAACGAAAGGGGTGGTAGAAAGTCAGTAATGGGGTTATGGGGATGGAAATTAGAAACTTTAGATCCGGGCCAAAAAACCGTGTTAAGCTATCAGTTAACTGGAATTGAAAAGGGTGGATGGACTGAAACTGAAGTATTTTATAGAGGGGCAGGAGAAATAATTGGTGCCAATAAATTAGATGAAGAGCTGCTAGAAGAAATGCGTAGATTAGCTGAATTGCATGAGGAAAATGAAGAAGTCACACAAACTTCGGACGAACAAAATGGGATTAATGTTCAATCCACTTTGATGGATTATGGGGGTGAAGAAGAATGAGTAGACAAAGAACATCTGAAGAAACTAAAATTGCATTAATGAAAGTAGTTGAAGAAATGTACAATAATATGGTAAAAGGTAATCCTCCATCTATGACATTGCCTGTTCGAACAAAGAAAAATATACAATTTAATGAAAAGTTAAGTGTCTACAAATATGGTAAAAACCGATCAACAAGAAACGCTGTTGATTTGGGAAGTGCAAAACAACTTCTGCGTACCTTACATGTGATTGAATTCATAGATGAAATGGTACAGACAGGAAAAACATCAACTCTTCGTGAAATGTACTATATCTCTGAAGCCTGGGGAAATGGTAAATTTGGAAGTCAAAATGAGAGCAATAACCTTGCCGAGGATTTAGAAATTGTAACAACCTCGATGAGAGAGGATTTTAAATTAAGACCTGAAGAAGATGGTGCACGAATGATTGGTAATATTACTCTCAATGAACGGAATCGACGTGGTGAATGGATGCGAATAAATTGCAGAGATGATGTTGGTGACTCCGGATATGGTGTTCCCTATAATGTTGAAGCAGAAAAAATTCAATTGCTAGAGCATGATGTAAATTTTATAATGGCTTTAGAAACTGGTGGTATGTTTGATAGGTTAGCAGAAAATGGGTTTGATGAAAAATATAAATGTGCACTCTTGCATTTGAAAGGTCAGCCTGCTAGATCTACAAGACGTATGCTAAAGAGAATGAATGAAGAGTGGAACTTACCAGTAGTAGTATTTTTAGATGGGGACCCTTGGTCATTCAGAATCTTTGCATCAATTGCTTATGGGGCAATTAAAACTGCACATATCTCAGAGTATCTTGCTACACCAAGTGCCATCTATCTTGGTATCACTGCTGATGATATCTTAGCATATGATTTACCAAGTGATGACCTTTCAAGTAAAGATATTGAAGCATTGAAGGCCGAATTAAGTGATCCTAGATTTGCAGATAGTCATTGGCAAGAACAAATTAATATGATGTTAGATATCGGCAAAAAAGCTGAACAACAATCTTTAGCTAAATATGGGTTAGATTATGTTACAGACACATACCTTCCTGAAAAATTATCACAATTAGGCCTGATTTAATTTATGAATCGTCTTCAATATTGAGATTTTCGAGGGATTTCAATGCCCTATCTAAAGATTCCATGGATTCTTGTAATTTTGTTCTATTTGAATATGAATTACTGATTTGAGAACTAAGAGTGCTCCATACTCCTTGAAGAGTATTGAGGTCTCTTCTAAGTTGAGTGTGTCCCTTAATAATCTCATCTGATTTCTCTGCAATACCCATAGCCCTTTCTGCTATATTCAAGAGGTGCATATTTGCTATAAGTGTAGATGGTGAACACACAACAACTCCTTTAGATGCTGCATCTCTCATTAATTCCAATTCTTGAACATTATCTGGATCTATCATATGTTGATATATTCTTTCAGATGGTATGTAGAGATATGCAACATCGGTAGTTCCATCTGCTGGTCTGACATAACTTTCGAATACCTTCTCAATATGCCCAGATACTGCATTAATGAATGTGTTCTGCAGAGGGCGTCTTTCTCTCCCATCTTTTGCAGAACACATATTTCTGAAGGCTGCTAATGGAAATTTAGAATCTATACAAAGTATACGTGAATCAGATAAAATCAGATGTGCGTCTGGAATCGAATTTAACTTTGGAACCTTCTTACGGATGTGGACAGACGAAAAGGTATCTTTGAGAAGCCGTTCTAACTCAATTTCAGCCCATCCAGCAGCAGCTTGTTTATCAAGAAAGATTGATTGTATTTCAGTGACATTTTTTTCCATATCTTCAGCTGATTTCTTTATGATCCCTATATCCTCTGATATTTTCAACTCTTTGAATGATTTATGCATTGCACTATCAAACGCGCTTCCACTTTGTACTAATGCAGCAGTCATTTGTTCAGGCTTAACTTGCATATCTAAATTCTGTAATGTGTTTTGTAGATTGTCTACTTGTGATTGAGAGGCTGATTTATTTACAAGGTTAACAATCCATCCTGCTAACAATAGTATAAATAAAAGCAAAACCAATAACACAATTTCCAGTATCTCTAACATACGCCTCTCCACCCAAATTAAAGCGAGGGTTATTCAATTATTCTCTTTATCATTAAGTGATTTGAAATCATATAACTTCTAGCCAGTTAATGTGCAGGAACCAGTGGATGTAGGAACTCCTTGGAGAAGAGGTTCATTGATAATATTGGTAATTTGTTCTGTTATTCTAATCATTTCAGTAGGTAGTTTGTGGAGTCAAACTGATGATTTAACAAAAATTCTAGACCCTAGAGTTAACAATATTGCTGAAATAAATTCTGGAGCGAATTCTGATATTTCATTAATCAAAGATAAGCACTACGCAGCTTATTCCTTAGAGGGGGTCGATGTTAAGCCGAGTGATTTACATTTAATTAACAAAGATACACAACTTGAAATTGAGGATGTAGAGGGTATGATGTTCTCAGATAGACAAGGTTCAGATGGTGAAGTCCTTCCCGCAATCAAGTGGTGGACTGTAAATGAAGATACTGAAGCAAACTTGGTTAATGAGGGAAATGCTACTGTTTGGTTAATTGATTACGCTAACGCAGAAACTGAAATGATGAAGGATTCAAAGTTAATGCTCTCCATGGCTGGTTGTATGCTTTCTATCTGTCTGATTCCCTTTGCATTAATTTTGTTCTTAATGGGTAGAAAAAAGAAAAATGTACAAAGTGTGATGTATACTAACGCTGCTGTTGGTGGTATTAATCAAAATCAAATGCCAGGTAGCAATATAGAAAATAGTAATGCAAACATTCTATCAGCAGATCATGTTTTTGGTTTAACACATGGTGATGAAGACCTAAAAAATGAAATTATTAACTCAATACCAAAGAATGATGGTTTCGCAATTTCTGAAACTGTTGAAAAAGTTCCCCCTCCTTTCGCTGATGCAAATAATTCTAAATTTGCAAAAAATGTTGTACAAGAAAATACTTCCGTTACCAACAAAGAATTGCCTCAATCAGAAAGCGTAAATTGGAAAGATTGGGATGAGGGATGATTCAGTATATTGTAATCCAAATTACAGTTTGCTTTTTATGGGACCCATGATTAGACAACCTTGGGTTGAGTAGTTTGAGTGATATTGACGCGTCTCTAGCATTACTTGAAAACAAAGTCAGACGGGCTATTTTAGAACGACTAGTTCGAGAACCACATTACCCACTTCAACTTTCAAAACAAATAGGCGTAAGTCAACAAGCAATTATGAAACATTTGAAGTTGTTAGAAAATTCAGGAATGATTGATTCATCAAAAGTTCCTAGTGAAATAGGTGGCCCTCCTAAAAAGATTTATTCAGTTCAAAAAAGTTTCAGTTTACGAATAGATTTGGGACCTGATTTATTTCGTATTGAAAAACGAAAATTACCTAAGGGTGGGCCAATGAGAATCTCTAATCATTTACCAAAAGAGGCCATCTCTATCGCTGAAGTTGTATCTGGTAGGAAAAAGATACCAATAGATGAGGCGGCAAACCTTCTAGATATATTGGACAAGTCAATAGAAAAAATTGATGCACAAAGAGATGCAATAATCGCAATGCATCAACATATCATGAATAAAGTTTCAAGTTCAATCGATTTCGATGAATATAATGAAAGATTTATTGTTCATTCACTTCTTGAAAGGCCAAATCAAAATCTTGATTTGAATTTACTAGCCGAAGAGCTCCAACTTGGTGCACAGCGCGTTGAAGGTTTATTTGAAAATGTGAATAAACGTATTATGAAACGTATAGCACAAAGAAGTGGAAGTATCATCGCAACATCCGATAATCACAACTTACCTTGGTGGACACTGCTTGAAGCAGAATCCAAGTCAGAGTCTAGATCTAATCGTTGAGTGAACCAAGTACACTTGTTTGCTCTGCAATTCTATCCATTGCAGATTTTCTGCGTCCTCGACCTACCAGATAAACAACTGATAGTAAGGAGAGTGTTAACAAGAAAACTCCAAAGGGTAACGCCCAAACAGATACTGCCTCAAGTGCTACATCCATTATTGGATTAGATGAAGATAATGAATCTACTCTTTTTATGTTGTCATCCTCATCCTTTTCTATAATGTTATCATTTGGATCTATAATTAATACAACTTCATGTGAACCGGCCGTAACGGGATATAGTAACGTGATTTCAACCTTAGATTGTGTTCCTGCAGCGTCAACTTCTTTAAGCGCCCCAATAACTTGCCTATACACTATATTGTCTTCTTCACAGCCATATTTTTCTACATCTTCATAATCCTGATCTTGACATATAATAATCTCAACATCATCAGCTTGAGCATTTCCATCATTACCAATTGTAACTGTAATTGGAATTGTATCTCCGATATCTGCACTAGCATCATTAGGGATTGTCGGGTTTCCTACAAAGTATGGATTTGGTGCACGTAAACGAAGAGTGACCTTCTGCTCATTTGTGTCAGTTTCCATATCTTCCCAAGTCTCTGTCTCATCGTGATCTCCTCCATCTACTGCAGAACCATACATAGACGTTGTTTTCAGACCAACATATCTGTTAGTTAATTTAGCTTGAGGACTGACATCTACAGTAGCAATCATAGTTAATGTTTCATATGGACCCATTTCAGGCACAACCCACAAATCAGTCGGGTGAACGTGATAACATTCTCCTGCTGACATTGACATCCCCTCACTTATTTCTAAACAATTAACTATAGTTGGGGTTTCTGTGTTAAAGTCTTCAACAATTGCCCAACTTGTTTGCCACATTTCCAATAAACCTAGAGTCCATTCAGATTCGCTCTCTGTATAATTGTGCATATATGCAGTATCGACTACATTTCCGTTATTTGTTAAATTCATAACAAATTGAACTGTCCTTCCAGGAGCAGTTGTTTTGACATCATTTTCAACCAATGGGTCGATTGAAAGTTGTAAATCGTGGAATTGTTTAACTTTAATTTCAAGAATCAAGGTGTCTCTGAGATAAGTCTCTTCCTCTCCAAAGTAAGTATTAACTGTGTTTTCACAACATGCTTCTTCACTAAAAACTCCGATTACAAACCTGTAGTCACCCGCCTCCACTTGTGAAGGTGTATTAACTGTAAGACTGACTTGTTGTGAACCCCCAAGCTCACCTTCTCGTGGCGGTTGTAATTCTACCAATAACTGTCGGGGGATCTGTATATCCCAGAGTACTACAGCACCATCATCTACTCTTATTGAAGATTCTAGTCTAATATCATAATTATCTGGAGTGTTTCCATTATTGAATATCTCAGCATCTACTACAATAGATTCTCCTGGGTTTACAGAATACTCTGTAGTCTCTGTATTCATATCCAAATCATAAATTTGCGACACTCTAGTTGATAGTATAACAGAATCAGACACTCTTGAATAGCCTTCTAGATTCGCTTTTACAGTCAGTGCTGGACCAATACCTGCCAATGCATAATCACGACTTGTTGGGGCACAAACCCATGCTACAACTTTGTGTGTTGCGTCCTTAAGCCAAAGTCGTGGGCTTTCTAGAGCCATTGTATTGTCGCCTGGAGCATTATGTGTCTCAAAGTCAAGACCAAATGTCCAATGTTCCTCTTGCCATTCTTCCAATGAAACATCAATAGGCTTAGGATCGGGTGCTCCGGGTAAAGAAAATATTAATCTTCCATCATCAAAGTTTTTAGTTACTTCAATCTCATAATTTGCACATTCTCCTGGATAAATCTTTTCTGATTGGTCGGCAACATAGAAATCAATGTTACCTGTTGACCTAATACTTACATTGACATACAACGTAAGCACGTCATATGTCCCCGTTGCCCTACTTGGGAATGGTTCTCCTGTAGACCATCCCTTCAGATAAAGCGCCTCAGTAGTAGGTGTTTGTGTAGTCGGGATATCTATTTCTAAATTCTTAGTTGCAGATTGCTTTGGATCTAGAGATATTGAATGAGATGGTTCGAGGAAACGAATACCCCATCCAAATGGTACACCCCATTCAGCTCCCCCTTCCAAAGTTCCTGGATCAAAGAAATTGAATGTGTCATACACATTTCCAGTATTTGTAATTGTAATTGAGAATACCGCAGTTAGACCCTGTTCTACATCGACTGTAGAGTGGCTTGTATCAAGATCTATACCATACTTTATATCCATTAATGTTTGAGTAATTCGTTCATTTCGAATTGCTGGATCTTTCCATGAAACTGCTTCAACAATGATAGATGCCAATTCATCCTGTAATCCGGATGCTTGGTAAATTGAAGGTGCTCTTACTTTCAAATAAACATCTATCGTTTCAGAACCTTCCAAAAATATAGGTGTTTCAGGGAAAATAGCCGTATCATTCTGTGAGAAATACAGTGTTGCTGTCCAATTTGTTGGTATATTAGTCAAAGTCAATGAATAGGTATCTGCAACTAAATCTACTGGGCCTGGAGTAGAGTTATTTACAGTCAAATTGAATTTAGTTTGTTGTCCTGGTTGAATTACGTGATAGTATGTTTCTCCTTCTTGGAATTCTACATCAACCTGTCCAGTTAATACATGGGTGTAACAAATTGTGTAAAGATAATTATTTGTTTCCTCATTACATTTGTTTGTATCTGTCCATGTAACGTGAGCACCGCTACCTAAATCGTTTGCAAATCCTGGTGGTTGTCCTAAATCAGGGCTGTTTCCAGAATTAGGTCCAAGTTTGTCACTTTGCCAACTGGTAACTGAAACTGATTCCCATTGATCTAATGCACCTTTCCATACTCCATTTTCAATTAAACCTCCTGGGCCTACTTCACTTGTTTGATTTAATCGAACATAGCGAATTTCTTCTCCTGCACTAATATTGAAATTATCCAACCATGCAATATGAACATTATCTTGACGGTCAGTAAGTAGGGCTGGATAAGTACTTGATGGACCATATGGACGACCACTTTGTGGAATTTCAATATCGGATACTGCTGTGTCTTCTATCCTCTTAATAGCAGAATAACCAAGACCACTTGGAGCTCCATCCCATTCACCTGCACCTTTCATCTTTATTTTCTTATAATATATCTCGTAATTATCATTCTTTGCAAATCCGTGATCTCTAGCATCCATCCAAGCAATATGTGAATATCCTTCATTATCTATCGCCAATGATGGATGAAGACTATATGCATCATCTTGAGTTACTCTCGTATCATTTACTACAACTAAATGACCTTGATCTCCGGGACCTACATCTTCGATATAATCACTTGATGTAGTAACATGTCCGGGAGCCCCAGAGATCCAAGAAAGATCATTTTCCATTTTACCATAAGGGTCCAATATAGTAGTGAATATCTCTCTACTGTTATTGGTTGAAATATATACCATTGCTTCAACTAAAAGAGCCATTTGATTAGACCCTGAAACAGGGAACTCATACGTTTGTCCTCCCGCGTCTGTAGTTCGAACTGAAGTGCCGGGACAATTCCTAGGGTTAAGTGAAACACTTGGTGCGATTGGGCAATGTGTCAAATCAAGGAAATGTGACCTCACATCATTTGAGGCCCCCCAACTTTGCCCATACATTCCAACTGGTATGACTCCTGCAGTAATACAAGAATCATGAGCTTCTTCAATAGAAAATATGTCGTCAGATAGCATGGCAGTATCTCCATCTTTTGGACCCTCGTCACTGATAGGGATGACAATCTTAGTGGAATTAGGATTCCAATGGTGATCTGCGGCTGTAGGTGGATTTGCTGCAGAGCCTACATTTCCGTTGGCATCTCTCCAAGATAGGCAAGCCCAATTTGTTCCTGGCCCCCAATCTTCTCCTGAAAATCCTGAATATGAAGAACCACTGTAAACTGTATTAGGTAAGGTTCTTAATCCACCAGAGTCATCTCCAGGAGTCAAACCTAGTGGCGTATTTCTTGGTCCAGAATTCATGTTATGTGATGCACAATTTCCTGTGCTTGCTGCGCCTGGAAGATAGGTTCCTAGGCCGTACAATGTTTCATACACAGTCATGTTTGCATTTTCTAACATTGGCTTGATACCTTCGAAAGATTGTCCGCCAGTAAATGAACCGCCGTAAATAACAGTACAAACATCAGCCCATTCCGAATACATTGAACCAGAAGTATCAATGACAAAAACAAGTTCTACTTTTCCACCTCTAGTATCGTCCCATACAATTTGAACGAAATCATCTGCATCTACTGCAACATCGGGGTGACCTTTGTGCCCAATTATGGGTGTAATTAATGTGTCATCGAATAATGTTATTGCTTGACGTGTTCCATAGTCGGGCTCTAACATTGAGTAGTAAATTTGTGGTTGTGAGAAATACTTATCTAATGAATCATAAGAATCTTCCCAAACAATATGTGCAGATCCTTGGGAGTCAAGCGCAATTGCTGGCCAATCGCGATTATTCTGTTGTTGTGATACGATTGTGTCTTCAACCACAGTGATTGTAGAATCTGAAGTAGGATTTCCATCTTGAGGGGCAAGTGCGGGATTCAGAACTGTGTATTTTATTGAATGTTGCCCTGATTTATCTGCCCAAGTAATATGAATTCTATCTTGCTCATCAACTGCTATATCTGGATGCCATGCCCGATGTATACCTGGATCTGAAATTTGAGTTGCATCTATGAGGACCTCGCTTCGAGGAGACCACATGCTATAGTACAGGTGCTGGGTGCTACGTGACCATACATAATGCACATTTCCTTCTGAATCTGCGACAACTGTAGACAT